>JAPUKG010000284.1 GCA_027295775.1 Pseudomonadota bacterium | reverse complement strand
CGTTCCCAGGCGACCTGGTCCTGTTCGACTATCACCTGCAGCATGCCTCCACGCAGAACCGCAGCGAAGACCGGATGCGCTGGTGCTTCAACTTTCGCTACCTCCCTTCGGGCAAGCCGGACGGACGGCCGCATCTGCCGTCTTTCGTTGCGCGCTCGCGCGCGAATCCCGGTGACGAGCTGCGCGACGCCGAGCTGTGGGCGGCCATGTGGGAACGGGCGCTCGACTGCGTGCGTTGGTACCAGCTCCCGGCCTCGACGATGGGTCGGATCTCGATCCGTGAGGCGGAGGCGAACACCCGACGCTGGAACGAGCGGATCGGCGAGCACCGGGACTGGCTCGAGCTCGAGGAGCCCGGCGTGATCGACCGTTTCGTCCGCCAGCCGTCAGCCGCGCTCGGACGGATCCTGCGCCGCCTCGGATCCTGAGTGCCGTCCAGTCTTGTGAACTAATTCACACAGCAGCCCCGATGGGCTGATAGGCTCCCCCGAGCTCGATCCAATCACGGGTCTGGAGGGAATTCTCGATGACACGTTTCGCTCTGCTTCCCTGCTTCGCCGCGGTAGTGCTGATGGTAGGTGTCCCCATGACCGCCTTCGCGGAGGCCCCCGCGATCACCCAGGTGGTCTCGATCGAAACGAACGGAGACGACGACCTCCTTCTGAAGCACGCCGCGAACAACGCGAGGATCTTCGAGCGCCTGGGGATCAACGCCGAACGCAGCTACCTGCGGGCCACGCTGGCGGGACCCAACACGGGAACGGTTGCGGTGGTCATCGCATACCCGAGTCTGGCCGAGCTGGCGTCGGCCCAGGAGAAGCTCCGGGGCGACGACGAGTGGCAGAAGTACATCGACAAGATCACCAAGTCGGGGATGACGGTGCTCTCCAACTCGATCTGGCAGGACATCACCCCCTGAGCGGACGGGGGAAGAGCCTCAGTCGTAGACGGCGTCGATGCGCCAGGTGCGATCGATCCAGTCGAAGCACAGGCGCAGGACGGTTCCGTCGGCCACCTGCACGTCGTAGTGGTCGACGGCGAAGCGCTCGTCCTCGGACCACCAGCGCCCCGTGGTGCGCCAGGGCCCGGCGGCTTCCAGCACCGGGCCACTGGCCACCGCACTGCGCAGCCAGTCGGGCCGCCCGCGACGGACTCTCACCTCCGCCGCGACGGGGGGTCGCAGCGCCCGCACGGCAAGTAAGCCTTCTGAACTTCGCTCGCCTTCGGCTCGCTGCGCGCGCGGCAAGGCCGCGCTTGCGAGCGACGTGAGTTTCCGGCTCGACGGGGATCCGGAAGCGACTGACCCCGGGCGAAACAGATCCATGGTGAAGGCGTCGGGGCGGTGGTCGTCGGCAACTTCCGGGGCGCCGACGCGGTCCTCGCCGCACAGGGAGGCCAGCTCGGCCAGGGTCTGGTCGAGGACGGCGGGGTCGGGGCCCCGGGGACGGAAGAGGTCGAGCTGATCGGTGCGCCGGGGGCGACCCCGGGTGGACAGGATCACGCTCTCGATGGGCGCGTCGGGGGGGCGCGACTCCAGGGACAGGGAGGCGAGGCGCAGCAGCACCTTGGCGTCGCGGCTGGCGGCCGACACGTCGATGCGGCGGACGTCGCGCCCGCCGCCGCTGAGACGGAGATCGAGGTCGAGGAAGGGACAGGCCAGCCCGCGCAGGGTCAGGCGCTCCAGGATGCGCGACAGGAGCCCGCGCAGCACGAAGAGCAGCGGCTCGAGCTGGTCGAGAGGGTGGTCGAGGTCGAGGCTCTCCTCGGTGTTCGTGTCCCGCGCCTCGGGGAGGGGCGTCTCGTCCCCGGCGCCGCGAGCGCGGGTCACGAGCTCCAGGACGCGCGGCCCCAGGCGCTGGACCAGTCCGCGCCGGGGCAGGCGCAGCAGATCGCACACCGTGCGCACGCCGAAGCGCGTCAGGGTCTGGGCCACCTCGTCGTCGGGCTCGAGGAGATCGAGGGGCAGGGGATCGAGGAAGGCGCGCTCGGCACCGGGAGCGAGGACATGCACCTCTTCCCTCTTCTGGATCGCTCGGGCGACGAGGTGCGCGATGCTTCGCGAGGAGGCGACGGTGACGATGCCGGGGAGGCCGACCGCGGCGGCGCGGGCGGAGAGGGCGGTGGCGAAGCCGTGCTCGGAGCGAAAGAGCGAGCCCACGCCGGTGGCGTCGGCGTAGACGGCGGCTTCGCCAGCGAAGGGACCGCCCGAGACCGGCGCTGGAGCGGCGCGCGGAGAGCACGAGAGCGCCACGTCCAGCAGGGTTTCCCGGGCGGCGCGCTCGGCCGGGGGCGAGGCGACCTGCACGCGGACCTCCGGGCAGATCGAGCGGGCCTGGGTGACGGAGCTGCGGGCACGCACGCCGGCGGCGCCGGCCTCGGGCGAGAGGGCGATCACCTCGGCGCGGGCGTCCGGTCCCGAAGCGATGACCAGCGCGCGCCCGGCCAGCTCGGGGCGCGCGCGGAGCTCGGCCCGCAGCGGAAGATCGGGCACGAGCAGGCACGCGGTGCGCATGAGGATCAGGCGGCGGAACGCGCGGCCAGATGCACCCGCGCGACGCGGCCCTCGGGTGCCGAGCGGTGGCGGACCAGCACGGCCTCCGTCTCGAGCTCCTCGAGCAGGACCGGCGTTCCGGTGAAGCGCGCCCCGGTGGGCCGCATCTCGAGGGCGAGCTCGGCGTGCGCTCCGGTCAGGCGCTCGGAGGAGACCACGACGAGGGCACTGCGCGTGGCGGCCGCTTGACGGGCCAGACGGAGCCAGTTTGTTGAACTTCGCTCGCCTTCGGAATCCAGGCGGGCGCCCGCTTCGTTGGCCGCGCTTGCGAGATCGAAGACCACCAGCGGGAAGCCCTCGGTGGCGAGCAGCCGCTCGACGCAGCCCAGGGCATCGCGCCACTGCCGCGAGCGCACCCAGAGAACGCGGCGGAGGTCCACGCCCGCCGAACGGGCCGAGGGGGGATCGAAGGCGTCCGCCCAGTCGACCACCCCGGCGCACTCGCCGCTGCTCGTCAGGGTGGCGAGCAGGGCCAGGACCAGTGAGGTGCGGCCCGAAGAGGGCGCCCCGGTGACCTCACTCAGCCGCCCCCGCGGAAAGCCGCCTCCGAGCAGCCGGTCGATCTCGGCCAGGCCGGTGGCGCAGCGGGGGAGCGGTTCGCGCACGCGCTCCCCGCGCCGGATCCGGGGACCGAGGTCCGCGAGCAGGGCGTCCAGCTCTGTGCTGCCGCCGCAGCGCACGCGCGAGAGACCACTGGGGGGTACAGGGGCCACTCGCCTATTTTCGTCTTGTTTTCGCCACCGGTCAAGGCGAAAATAGAGGTCTCAGAGACGCGAGATCCGGACCCGCTGGCCCTCGATCGAGAGCCGTCCCTCGGCGAAGAGCCGGATGGCCTCCGGGACGATGCGGCGCTCTGCCGCCATCACCCGGGCGGCCAGGCTGTCCGGCGTGTCGCCCTCCAGGACCGGGACCGCTTCCTGCAGGATGATCGGCCCCCGATCGTACTCGTCGTCGGCGAAGTGCACGGTGGCGCCGCTCACCTTGACTCCCGATGCCAGCACCGCCTCGTGCACGTGGTGCCCGTAGTAGCCCTTGCCGCAGAAGGCCGGGATCAGCGCTGGATGGGTGTTGACCACGCGGCCCTCGAACTTGCCCCGCAGCTCGAAGACCGACAGGAAGCCGAGCAGCGCCACGAGGTCGATCTCGTGGTTCGCCAGCTCCGCGTGGATGGCGTCGTTGAAGGCCCGGGTGTCCGGGTAGCGCTTGCGGGGCACGGCGACCGCCGGGATCCCCCGGCGCTGGGCCCGCTCGAGCCCGAACGCCTTCTGCTTCGAGCCGATCACGACGGCCACCTCGCCGGGCACCGCGCCCCGGTCGATGTGCTGAAGCAGGTTCTCGAGGCTCGTGCCGTTGCCCGAGAGCAGGACCGCGATGCGCAGGGGTCGTTCCCTTTGGGTCATCGGTTCATCCGGTCTCGAAGAGACTCTCGTGGATCCGTTGGGTGGCCGGCGACTTGTTCAGAGTATAGAAGTGGATGCCGGCCGCGCCCCGGGCAAGGAGCTCTCGGCACTGGAGGGTCGCCCACTCCACGCCCAACGCCATGGTGGCGTCGTCGTCTTCGGCCACCTTCTCGAGCTCGGCCTCGAGCTCGCGCGGGATGCGCGAGCCGCACATCGCGGTGATGCGCTGGATATTGGCGGCGCTGGTGATGGGCATGATGCCGGGCACGATGGGCACGTCGATCCCCGCCGCCCGCGCCCGCTCTTCGAACGAGAAGTACGCCTCGTTGTCGAAGAAGAGCTGGGAGATCAGGAACTCGGCGCCGTCCTCGACCTTGCGCACCAGGTTGCGCAGGTCGTCCTCGGCACTCGGCGCCGCCGGGTGCGTCTCCGGATAGCAGCCGCCTCCGATGCACAGGTCCCAGCTCTCCCGGATGAAGCCGGCGAGCTCGTTCGCGTACTGGAAGCTGTCGGCCGGGGCCACGGTGTCTTCCTGATCCGCCGGCGCATCCCCGCTCAGGGCCAGCACGTTCTGGAGCCCCGACTCGTCGAGCCGGTCGAGCACCTGGCGCAGGTCCGCGCGCGAGAAGCCCACGCAGGGCAGGTGGGCCATGGCCGTGATCCCGATGTCCTTCTGGATCTGGGTGACCAACTCGACGGTCTTGCGCCGCGTGGAGCCCCCGGCGCCCATGGTGACCGACACGAAGCCGGGGTCCAGGCGTTTCAGCTCCTCGATGGTGCGGAACAGCGCGCGGAAGCCCTTGTCGGTCTTCGGCGGAAAGAACTCGAAGGAGATCACGGGCTCGCCGCGACCGTACAGATCCGCGATGCGCATGCGTCGATCATAACACCGGTGCGGCGGCGCTTGACGCAGCGGGTGGAGACCGCGAGACTGCGCCCTCCGGAGGATGCGCATGTCGATTCTAGTGACCGGTTCGATCGCCTTCGACCACATCATGGTCTTCGAAGACCGATTCCGGAACCACATCCTGCCCGACAAGGTACACATGCTGAACGTCTCCTTCCTGGTGCCGTCGCTGGAGAAGCGCTGGGGCGGGTGCGCGGCCAACATTGCCTACAACCTGCGCATCCTCGACGTGGATCCGATCGTACTGGCCACCGTCGGCCGAGACTTCGGCCCCTACGTCGAATGGATGGATCGCCACGGCATCCGGCGCGACTGGATCCGGGTGCTCGAAGATGCCTTCACCGCCCAGGCCTTCATCACCACCGATCTCGACGACAACCAGATCTCGGCCTTCCATCCGGGCGCCATGGAGCGCGCCCACGAGGCGCCCATTTCGGGAGTCGAAGCCGATCTGAGCGTCGGGATCGTTGCGCCCAACGGCAAGCGGGCGATGCAGGAGCACGCGCGGGCGCTGAAGGAGCGGGGCGTCCCGTGCGTGATCGACCCGGGTCAGGGCCTGCCCATGTTCGACGGGGACGAGCTGCTGGAGATGATCGACGGGAGCGCGCTCTATGTGGCCAATGACTACGAGTGGGCCATGACCCTCGAGAAGACCGGTCTCGACGACAATGCCATCGCCTCACGCGTGGACGCGGTGATCGTGACCCGGGGCGAGCACGGCTCCTGGCTCCTGGAGGAGAACGGCGAGAAGCGGACCTCGGTCCCCTCCGTCGCCCCGGAGCGTGTGGTCGATCCGACCGGCTGCGGCGACGCGTACCGCGCGGGAATCCTGTACGCGCTGGACCGCGGTCTTTCGCTCGAGACCGGCGCGCGCGTGGGGGCGCTCCTCGGCGCGCTCAAGGTCGCCGAGTCGGGCCCGCAGAGCATCTCGATGGATCCCGCGACGTTCCGCGAGCGCTACCAGCGCGAGTTTGGCGAGCCCCTCGGTTGAGCGACAACGGTGGCCCGCCCCGACACGGACGTGGTGGTGGTCGGTGCGGGGATCGTCGGCCTGGCCGCGGCCGCCGCGCTGGCCCGTCGCGGCCGGTCGGTGCTGATCCTGGAGCGCGCTCGCGGGATCGCGCAGGAGACCACCAGCCGCAACAGCCAGGTGGTGCACGCCGGGCTCTACTACCCGCCCGGGAGTCTCAAGGCGGTGCTCTGCACCGCCGGACGCGAGGCCCTGTACGAGCGCTGCGAAGCACTGCGCATTCCGCATCGCAAGCTCGGCAAGCTGGTCGTGGCCACGAACGACGCGGAGGGGGTGCGCCTGGAGCGCTTGTTGGAGAACGGGCGCCAGAATGGGGTGCCCGGCCTGGAGATCGTCGATGGCGAAGAAGCCGCGCGGCGAGAGCCGGAGGTGCGCGCCGTCGCCGCACTCGTCTCGCCCGAGAGCGGCATCGTCGATGCCCACGCCCTCGCGCTCTCCTACCAGGCGGAAGCCGAGGCGCACGGCGCGAATCTCCTGCTGCGAACCGAGGTAGAGGCGCTCGAGCACGTGCGCGGTGCGTGGCGCGTCGGGGCACGGGGCCCGGACGGAGAGCGCGAGCGCGTGACCTGCGCGGCCGTGGTGAACGCCGCGGGGCTCTGGGCCGACCGGGTGGCGGAGCTCGCCGGCATCGACGTGGACGCGCGGGGTCTGCGCCAGCGCTTCTGCAAGGGGGACACCTTCGCCCTGGCGCCCGGCCGCACGTTAGAGCTGTCCCACCTGGTCTACCCGCTGCCGTCGGGCGGCGGCCTGGGCATCCACGCCACCGCCGGCCTCGACGGGCGTATTCACTTTGGACCGGACGCGGAGTATGTCGCCGAGCCGAGCTACCAGGTGGATCCGGACAAAGCGGATCGCTTCGCCGAGAGCGTATCCCGCTACCTGCCCGCGCTGCGCGCGGACTGGCTCGTCCCCGAGATGGCCGGCCTCCGGCCGCGCCTCCACGGACCGGGCGAGGAGCCGCGCGACTTCGCGATCGAGGAGGAGAGCCAGGCAGGTCTCCCCGGCCTCGTGAACTGCATCGGGATCGAGTCTCCGGGCCTCACCGCCGCCCCGGCGATCGCGGAGCGGATCGCCCACAGGTTGGACGCTCTCTAG
>JAPUKG010000283.1 GCA_027295775.1 Pseudomonadota bacterium | reverse complement strand
GGAGGTCCGGAGGTCGCGCAGGCCCGGGTACTGGGCGTCCACGCGGTGGTCGATGCCGCGGATCCAGGCCGGGCGCTCGCACAGCTCGCGAGCCCGATCGCCGGCCACGAGCACCACCGCCGCCACCCCGTCCGAGACAGGCGGGCAGTCGTGCGGACGCAGCGGCGAGGCCACGTAGGGCTCGGACAGGAGGTCCGCGGGGTCGAAGTCGCCCGAGACGTCGGCGTAGGGGTTGGCTTTGGCGTCACGGCGGCAGCGAACCGCGATCTCCGCCAGGTCCTTCTCGGTGCGGCCGGTGGACGCCAGCACCGCCTGGGCCTGGAGCGCGGCCAGCGATACGTAGTCGGGCCACAGCGGAGACAGGGTGTAGGGGTCGAGCTGAAGAGCGAGCACCTCGCGGAGCTCGCCCACCGAGGGACGCCCGGACGCGAACACCAGAGCCGTGTCCACGTCTCCGTGCTGGAGACGGACCCACGCCTCGTACAGCGCCCAGGCGCCGTCCATCTCCACGTGGGACTCCGAGATGGGAGGCCAGGCACCCGTGGCGGCCAGGTTCTGGACGAACCCGAAGGGGGCGCCGGTCAGGTAGTCGGCGCTTCCCGAGCAGGTGAAGCCGATCTCCTTGCGCGGGACCCCGGACCGTTCGATGGCGTCCCGTATGGCGGAGACGAGCATCAAGACCTCCGGAGTGCCGCTCTCGGGGTCGCTCCGGACCTGGGCGCACGACACGATGGCGACGTCTCGCATCAGATGATGTGCTCCGCGAACTCTTCGAGCGGCCGATCCGGCTCGCCGTTGGGTCGCCAGTGGCGGATCGCCCCACCGAGGGCCGCCTGGGCAGCGCCCCCCTTGCGCTCCTCTTCGGGGAGCCACGCCGCCTCGACGCGCATCCCCATTCGGACCTCGTCCGGGGCCACGTCGCCGATCCGCTGCTGTCCAATGCTACCGCTCGCGCCGTCGAGCAGGATGCTGGCGAGTGCGTAGACCTCGCGCTCCTCCTGACCTCGGTACTGGATCGGGTCGACGATCGTGAAGGAGGTGATCGTGCCGCGGTCGGCAATCTCGACCTCGTGCTGCTCCGAGGTGGGCACGACGCAGAGGGAGCAGAAGCCGGTGGGAGGAGAGTAGACGAGACTGCACTCCGGGCACTTGTGACCCGTGATCCTGCCCTCGCGCAGCGCGCGGCCGTAGCTGCGCTGCAGCGGGGTCGAGTGGATCTTGTACTCGAGGGAGACCATCTGCTCCATGGTGGTCACGGGTTCGTCGGCCATCAGCTCTCCGCCGGATCGAAGGGCTCGAAGCACTCGATGTCGGTGATGTGCCCGCGGGTCTCGGCCGCCCAGCGGGCGCGCACGCGCATGCCCGTCTGCACGCGATCGATCGAGCCCGCGTCGAGGGCGTGGAGCATGGCGGTGTCGGCCCCGTCGAGCTTCACGAGCGCCCAGGCGAAGGCGTGGCCGAGCGGCTGCTTCGGACCGGGCTTCTCGACCCAGGTCCAGCCCTCGACGGCGCCCGACGGTCCGACCTCCCGCCAGTCGTCCGGATTCGCGTCGCCGGTCTCCGGGTCGTACTCGAGCGGCGGCACCAGCACCCGCCCCGCGCTGGTGCAGATGCCCAGGATCTTCCGGTCGCGCAGGCCGGTGAGGAAGGTTCCCACCACCGGCCCGAGACTCCGCTTGTAGGGAAACTCGAGCTTGTAGGTCGAGGGTTGCACCGCCATGGGTTCAGTAGACCACAAGCGGGCCGGAGAGGAAAAGCACGGATCCCATGGCCTCTCAGGAGTCGGGCGGACCGTCCTCGAGCACGCCCTCGGCGACGAGCGCGTCGATCTCCGCGTCCGAGAGCCCGAGCAGCTCGGCGCAGACCTCTCGGGTGTGCTGCCCCAGGAGCGGCGCCGGGCGCACGATCGGCGCCTCCAGATCGCTCCCGTGGAAGGCGGGCCCCTCGAAGATCAGCGAGCCCACACCGGGCTGCTCGACCGGCACGAGGTAGCCCCGGGCGGCGAGATGGGGATCCTCGAGCTGGTGCCGGCCATGAGCCAGCATCCCGGCCGGGACTCCGCACGCCTGCAGCGTCTCCATCACCTCGCGGGGGCTGCGCTCGCTGGTCCAGCGCCCCAGCTGGGTGTCGACCTCGCCGCTTGCGCGCTGGCGACCCTCGGCCGTCGCATACCCGGCCGCCTTCGCCCACGCCGGCCGGCCCATGGCCGCGCACAGGCCATCCCACTCCCCGTCGTCGCGCACGTTGATGGCGCACCACTCGTCCTCGCCCGCGCACGGGTAGGCGCCCCACGGCACGCCCCGGGAGCTGGCGTTTCCGAGCGGCCGGACAGAGCCCGGCGCCAGGCTCTCCTGCGCAAAGAGCTCCGCCATCAGCTGGATGGCCGTCTCGAACTGGGCCGCCTCCACGTACCGGCCCCGCCCGGTGCGCTCGCGCCCGATCAGGCAGGCCACGCAGCCGAGGGCGCCGACCCGCCCCACCAGATGGTCCGGGTGGACGTTGGTGGAGCCGGCGGGCTGCTCGGCATCCTCCGGGTAGTTCCACAGGTACTGCATTCCGCTCACGGGATGCGTACTCGGCCCGTAGCCCACCCAGTGGCCCCAAGGCCCTCTGGAGCCCACCATCTGACTCGAGAGCATCACCAGGCGCGGATTCAGCTCGCTCAGGCGGGCGTAGCCGAGCCCGAGCCGCTCCAACACGCCGGTGGCGCTGTTCTCGATGACGACGTCGGCACCCTTCACCAGCTGGCAGACGAGCTCGACGCCCCTCGCCGTCTTCAGATTCACCCCGAGGCTGCGCTTGCTGCGGCTCGACGAGGCGAAGGACGGATTGATCCAGCCGGCCAGAACGACGCGCATGAAGTCCGGGCCCCGATGGCTCTCGATCTTCACGACGTCGGCCCCGTACTCGGCGAAGAGTCGGCCCACCTCGACGCCCACGGCGCCGATGCCGAAGTCGATCACCCGGAGGCCGCGGAACGGGCGGTCGTCCCGCGTCGCCGCCGCGCGGGTCGGCGGCGGGTCACTGGCCGTGCTGGCCCCGGCGCTGGAGCCCAGCCCGGCGAAGACCTCGTCGTTGTGCTCCCCGAGCTCCGGCGGCCGGCGTCGCGGTCCGGCGCGCTTCCCGTCCAGCTCGTACAAGCCCGAGGCCACCTGGGCTTCGAGCCCGGGCGCGATCTCGAGGGAGCAGAAGGTCCCGCGCGCCACGACGTGCTCGTTGGAGAGCACCTCGGAGGGCGTGAGCACCGGCGTTGCGGGGATGCCGCGTCGCTGCGCCTCGTCCGCCGCGTCGATCTTCTTCATCTTGCCGAAGAACGCCTCTACCACCGGGTCGATGACGTCGCGCTTCATCAGGCGCATGACGAACTGACGGAGCGAGGGGTCCTTGAGCTCGTTGGGCTCGCCCATCCATTGGAGCAGCGCCTGCCAATGGTGCTCGACCAGGATGATCATGCGCACGAAGCCGTCGGCGCAGCGATAGATGGGGAAGATCCCGGCGCCCGCGCGACCACCGACCGCACCCCGGTCCGAGGCGGAGAAGTTCGGCAGGGACCAGTCCGACAAATTGGCCACGGACTCGTGGACCGAGACGTCGACATGCTGGCCGCGACCCGTGCGAAGACGCTTCCAGTAGGCGAGCAGCGTGGCGAAGCCCGCGGTGATCCCCGCGGCGTCGTAGGCGAGGGCGCCCGGGGCCACCACGGGGGGTCGCTCCGCCGCCCCGGCCCGGTGCATCAGGCCCCCCATGGCGAACCCGATCATGTCCGTTCCCCGGTAGTCCCGATACGGTCCGGTCTGGCCGAAATCGGTGATCGAGGTGAGCACGAGAGCCGGGTGCCGCTCGAGGACGGTGGCGGGATCCAGCCCGTGGGCCGCGAGCGTCCCGGGTGGCAGTGACTCGATCCAGATGTCCGTCTGCTCGAGCAGCTGATGCAATCGAGATCGGTCGTCCTGTTCCTCTCGCGTCCAGTCCAGGGTGATGCCGAGCTTGCCCGCGTTGCGCACCGCGAAGTAGAGGCTGTGCTGTCCGTCGGGGGTAAAGGGCGGGAGCCTCCGGGAGCCGGCTCCCTCGGGCGGCTCGAGGCGGATCACCCGGGCACCCAGGTCCGAGAGCAGCCGCCCGCACAGCTCGCCCTTCTCGTCGGCCATGTCGAGGACCCGGAGCCCAGCGAGGGGAAGATCGGTGCTCATGGGCCTCAGCCTGACCCAGCGAGGCCCGCGAAGTCCAGTGTGTTATGGGGCCCGGGCGCGATCAGGAGGCCGAGGCCCGGTCGGCCCGCTGCCTTTCGAGCTCGAGGTGATGGAGCCAGCGGGTCGCGGCCTCCCGCGACTTCTCGCTCTTCTGCGCCTTCCCAAAGTACCGACTGGCCCGCTGGAGCTGCTCCCGGTTGTAGCTCGCGACGCCGAGCAGGAGATTCACCCGACCGGGATCGTCCAGGCCCGCCTTCTCGAGCGCGTTCTGGAGCGCCGAGGAAGCCTTCTCCCAGTCCTCGCGTTCGATGTACACCTGACCCAGCCGAACGTAGAGCAGGCCGTCTTCCGAGAGCCCGGCGGCTCGCCGGAGCGGCCCCAGCGCCCTCTCGTACTCGCTCGCGCCAAGCCAGCTGTCTGCCAGGAGCTGCCACGCCTCGGCGTCGGATTCGATCCGCTCTTCTTCCAGCCCCTTCTCGAGGACCCGGGCGGCCCGATAGGGAATGGCATGGAAGAGGTACATGCGGGCCAGTCTGCGCAGCTCACTGTCGGTGCTGAGATGTCCCTGGTTGTAGGCCAGCTGCATGGCGGCCAGGGCGTTCTCGTCCTGCTCGAGCCCTCCGTAGATTCCCACCAGCTGGAGCCAGTAGCTCTTCTTGGGGAAGCGGGCCACGAGCTGCTTCGCCAGGGGCAGAGCGCGGCGCAGGTCGTCGCGCTCGACGTAGAGGGCGAGGAGCAGGCTGAGCCAGCTCTCCCGCGGGAGCTCGGTCATCTCGACCGCCTTGCGGGCGGGGACCAGCGCGTCGTCGGCGCGGTCCTGTTGGTGATAGGCGATCGCCAGCAGGTAGTAGGCGAGGCCGCTCGGGCTCTCCGCGCTCTCGAACCAGGCCTCCAGCTCTCGGGTGGCCTCGGCAAAACGCCCTTCGGCCATGTAGAGCTGGGACAGGTTGAAGCGCAGGTTGAGCTGCGCCGCCGCCGGCAGGGCGTCCAGGGCCAGGCACTTCAGGAAGTACTCGATGGCCTTCGCTTCGTTCTCGAG
>JAPUKG010000282.1 GCA_027295775.1 Pseudomonadota bacterium | reverse complement strand
CACCTGGGGCAGGGCGACCTCCTCCAGGTAGCGGCGGGTCGCGAAGCCGTGGAGCTTGACGCCGTCGCACACGCGGCCGGCCAGCTTCATCATGGCGGGGCCGACGGCGGCGATGCTGACCGGAATCGGCGGAAGCCCGGAGGCCGGCGGGGAGAACTCGGGCGTCATCAGGGTGAAGCGGTAGTGCTCGCCCTCGAAGGCGAGGGGCTCGCCCCGCTCCCAGCAGCGCCAGATGGCGCGCAGCGACTGCACGTACTCGCGCAGACGCGGCACGGGTGCGCTCCAGGGCATGCTGAAGCGGCGCTCGTTGTGGCCCTTCACCTGGGAGCCGAGCCCCAGGGAGAAGCGACCGCCCGACTGCGTGTGCAGGTCCCAGGCGCTGTTCGCCAGCACCATGGGACTGCGCGGGAACGAGACCGCGATCCCGGTGCCGATCCCGATCCGCTCGGTCGCCACCGCCGCGAAGGCAAGGGGGATGAACGGGTCGTTGGCGATCTCCGCAGACAGGACACCGTCGAAGCCGGCCTGCTCGGCGCGCTTCGCGGCCGGTCCCACCTTCCGCCAGTCGTTCAGCGGGATCACCGTCTCGACCCGCATCGCTTCCTCCCGTCGAAGTGGAATCGCGAGTAAAATAGAGGCTGGAGCGCCCCGGACGTGGCCTTGGCTTCTTTCCGGGGGTTCGGCGCGCGGCGAGCGCGCCCCGAAATGGACGATAAGCCGGGTTCTGTTCCGTCGCCCGGTTGCCCGGGCGGCGGCGAGGATCATTCATCTAGGCGCCGCGTTGCCGCGGCGCTCGAGCGCTCAACCCGAGAGCTGGCGCCACCTCCTTGCGGACCTGGCGCTTCGGGCGGGCCACCCTCAACAGCCCTCCTATTCGAGTTTGCTCCGGGAGGGGCTTGCCTCGCCGCCGGTCACCCGGCAGTCGCGCGTGGGCTCTTACCCCACGTTTTCACCCTTGCCTGTGCCTCCCCCGGAGGCCCCCTCTCAGGGTCTCCGGGATCGCGGGCCATCGGCGGTGTGTTTTCTGTGACGCTTTCCCTCGGGTTGCCCCGGGTCGGCGTTACCGACCTCCCCGCCCTGCGGAGCCCGGACTTTCCTCCCGTGGGCCGGAATGGCCCGCCGGCGATCCTCTGTCCACCTCCAGCCGAGAGGAAGCTAGGACGGGCCTCGGGAGGCGGCAATCGACGCGCAGGTCTCAGTAAAAGTATTGATTGAATACTTTCCAGAAGGCCTTTAGAATACCGATTCGCATGCCGGATCGATCCAGCATCTCCTCGATCAGCGACCGAGGCGCAATCCCGCGGCCCGCTACCATCTACGACCCGGTGGCCCGGGCCTTGGACGTGATCGGAGACCGCTGGACCCTGGTGCTGGTGCGGCATCTGCTGCTCGGCCCGAAGGGCTTCCAGGAGCTCCGGGTGCGGACGGGCATCGCTCCGCGCGTGCTCTCGGGCCGGCTGCGGGACCTGGCGGCCCAGGGCTTCGTGGAGGCCCGCGAGGGGGGCGGCTACGTCCTGACCGAGCGCGGCCGGGACCTCGAACCCATCGTCTCGGCCATCGCCCGCTGGTTCACTCGCGACGGGCTGGGCGCTCTCAATATCGACGCGGCCAGCTTCACCGAGACCTCGCCGCAGTCGATCCTCGAATCGCTTCCCTTCCTGCTGCGCGAGGAGCCGGCGCGCAACGCCGACGTCACCTTCGAGATCCGGCTGACCGGGCCGAGCGGGGGCGGGGGTGTCTGGACCGTGTGCATCCAGAACGGCGCCTGCACCGTGAGCCCCGACTTCGCCGACCACGCCGACGTCCGGTACACCGCGGACGCCAAGGCGTGGTGCGCCATGGCCCTCGGTCTGGAGGAACCGCGCGAGCTGCTGAAGCGCGGGCTCATGACCAAGGACGGTGGCAGCCAGGCCCTGGACCACTACTTCCACCAGATCTCGCGGCCCGCAGGTTCGGATCGCGCGGATGGATCTGACGAGAGACACGAAGGAGAAGCCAAGTGATCTCATTCGAGCTGACCGAGGAGCAGGAGCTCGTGCGCGACGCCATGCGCAACTTCGCGGCCGAGGCCATGCGGCCGCTGGCCCGGGAGTGCGACGAGACGGAGTCCCTGCCCGACGCCTTCCTCCACCAGGTCTGGGAGCTCGGCCTCACCTCGACCCAGATCCCCGAGGTGTACGGCGGCGGCGGCGAGGAGCGCTCGCCGGTCACCAACGCCATCGTCCTCGAGGAGCTGGCCCACGGTGACGCGGCCCTGGCCATCGCGGCCGTGGCCCCGTCCCTGTTCGCCAACGCCCTGGTCGACCACGGCACCGAGGAGCAGAAGCAGGCGCACCTGCCGGCCTTCTGCGGCGACGCGTACCACACGGGCTCCCTCGCCCTGATCGAGCCCGGCGCGCTGTTCGACCCGAGGCGCCTCCGCACCGTGGCGGAGCCGAAGGGCCAGGGCTTCGTGCTGTCGGGCGCGAAGTCGTTCGTGCCGCTCGGCGACCGGGCCAGCCACTTCCTGGTGATCGCCCGCAACAACGGCGACACCGACGCCTTCATCGTGCCGCGCGACGCCCGGGGTCTGCGCATCTCCGAGACCGAGAAGAATCTCGGTCTGCGCGCGCTGCCCACCCACGGGCTCGAGCTCGAGCGCGTGGAGGTGGGTCCCGAGTCCCGGCTGGGTGGCAACGACGGCTGCAACGTGCGGCGTCTCCTCGACAACTCGCGCGCGGCCCTGGCGGTGGTGATGGTGGGCCTGTCGCGCGCGGTGCTCGAGTACTGCGTGCCCTACGCGAAGGACCGCGAGGCCTTCGACGAGCCCATCGCCAAGAAGCAGGCCATCGCCTTCCTGCTGGCCGAAATGCACATCGAGGTGGAGTCGAGCCGCTGGCTCGCCTGGCAGGCCGCCAGCCACCTGGAGAAGGGCCATGCCGTCACCCGCAGTGCCCACATGGCGTACCGCTACGCCTCCGAGAAGAGCATGTGGGTCGCCGACAACGGCGTCCAGGTGCTCGGCGGCCACGGCTTCATCCGGGAGCACCCCGTGGAGCTCTGGTTCCGTCACGCCCGCACCCTCGGCGTCCTCGAAGGCACCGTGGCCCTCTAGGATCAGGAGAACACCATGCCCATTGATTTCACACTCAGCGAACGAGACCGGGGAATTCTCCAGAATGTCCGCGAGGAAGGCCTCATCTGCCGAAATTACGCCCGCTACTACGACGAGCACGAGGAGGAGTTCGCGCCGGACGTGCTCCCGGAGGCGGCGACCTTCGAGCCGAGCTTCGACGTGTCCGCGCACCCCTACGACAAGCGTGTCGACAGCGGCTTGCCGGTGATCAGCGCCCTCGCCTCCATCGGCTCCACCTGGGGTGATTACTCGGTGCGCATGCGCCGGGGCGGCGGCGGACTCGGGAACGCGGCGCTCTCCGCGGCCGGCACCGATGAGCAGAAGAAGAAGTGGGGCGGGCTGACCCTCGCCATGGCCATCACCGAGCCGGGTTGTGGCTCGGACCCGTCGAAGGTGCAGTGCACGGCGGTACTGGACGAGGCCAGCGATGAGTGGGTCATCGACGGCGAGAAGATCTTCGTGACCACCGGCTGTCGCGCCGATGGCGTGATCCTGTGGGCCACCGTCGACAAATCGGCGGGCCGGGCCGGGATCAAGTCCTTCCTGGTCGAGAAGGGCACGCCGGGCTTCGTGGTGGCGCACAAGGAGAAGAAGCTCGGCATCCGCGCCGACGACACCGCCGCCTACGTGTTCACGGAATGCCGGATCCCGCGCGAGAATCTGCTGGGCCTCAACGAGGAGGTCCAGACGAAGGGATCGGGCGGATTCCGCGGCGTCATGAAGACCTTCAACATGACGCGGCCCATGGTGGCCGCCATCGGTCTGGGGATCGCCGAGGCAGCCCTCGACTTCACCCGCGAAGAGCTGGAGAAGGCGGGCGTGGTGCTGGAGTACGGCGGTTCCGAGTCGAGCCTCTCGGCGCCGGCGGCCCGGTTCATCCGGCTCGAGACGCTCTTCGAGGCGTCCAAGCTCGCGACCCTGCGCGCCTGCTGGCTGGCCGGCGAGGGCCAGCCCAACAACACCGAGTCGTCGGTGTCCAAGGCGCACGCGGGGACGGCGGTGCGCGAGATCTGTCAGGGCTGCATCGAGATGCTCGGGCCCATGGGGATCTCGCGGGAGCACCTGCTCGAGAAGTGGCTGCGCGACTGCCGCATCACCGACATCTACGAGGGCACGGGCCAGATCCAGCGGCTGATCATCGCGCGCGATCTGCTCGGATACACGCGCGCCGACCTCAAGTAGGAAACTGTATCCTCTGGGGGTGCGCGCGTTCGCCGCCCTCGCCGTCGCGCTCGTGCTGCCCGGGGTCGCCGGTGCGGCCATCCTCGATCTCACCCAGAGCACGCTCGCGATCCGCATCGCGGAGCTGCCGGCCCTGTCGGTGACGCAGAGTCCGGACCCGACGCCCATCTCGGTGTCGAGCGGCGCCGGATCGTTCGTGCTGCCGGCCGGTCTCTTCGCGAGCACCGTGTTCACGGCGGTCTCTACCGCGGGGAGCCTGATCGAGACGCTGGCGCTCACCGTCGACAACCAGACCGCGGCATTCACGGGTGCCGGAGGGCAGGACGGTGGTTTCGGCGGGGTCGGCCCGCTGACCGGCGTCTTCCGCATCGGGTTCCTGGCGGGTCTCATCAACCTCTCGATTCCCCTCTCGGTGGTCGGCGTCGGCGGCGTCGTGCGAACCGGAGCCGCGGCGCTCCTGATCACGGTCACGGGACACCATTGGACCACCGGCCGCGTCGTGACGACCACCCTCGTGGGATACGACGCCATCAGCGGGTACGACAACCGCACGGCCGGTCATGCTGGCGCGCTCCAGCTGGTGACGCCGTTCCGGATAGACAGCAACGCCTTCGGCGGTTCACTCCGCGGCGTCGGCACCCTGACCCTCCGCTTCGTCCCCCAGCCGGACGTGCTGCTGCTCGGGCTCTCCGCCGCGGCGGGGCTGGCCGTGGTCGGACGCCGCCGGCAACGACGCTCGGCTGCCCACGTGTTAGCGTCGCGGCGGTGAAGGCCATCTGTCATCCTCTGGGCCATGGTCGGCATGATTCGTCGCCACGCCGGCGAATTATGCGAGGGACGAGGCGTCGAGTCGCTGCCTGTCGGGCGTTGAAGCGGGGAATCGGCCAACTGGACTGGGAGCTGGACGCGGCCAGACGCTTGGCGCGAGGCGCGCTCACCCCAACAGCTCGCCAAGAATTCGAGCCTCATTGGGTCCGTTGTGAGCGCATCGCTGGTCATCGTCAAAATAGTGGTGATGGACATCCGGCGCGAAACAGGAAAATCCAAACAGATCCTCGGCTCGAAGCGGGCGGAACTGGCGAATCCAAAAGACGATGGAAAGCCCCGAGCTGGGATTGCGCTCAAGGCTCTTCAGCTCGCGAAATATTTCCAGGGGAATGAATTCGACGCGCTCTTGAAAAGCCCGCAAACGTTTGACATCTGTGCTGCGGTAACGTTTGAGATTCCAGGGCCGATCAAGCGGATAGGGGCAGATGATCTTGCGCCCGGCCGCCTCTCGTCCTTCGAAACGAATGTCGCGGTTGAATGAATTG
>JAPUKG010000281.1 GCA_027295775.1 Pseudomonadota bacterium | reverse complement strand
CCGGCGTGTCGACCGGGCACAGCAGCACCGAGACACCCCGCTGCCGGGTCGAATCGGGATCGGTGCGGACGAGCAGGAAGATGAACTCTGCGTTCTCGACGTAGGAGGTCCAGATCTTCGATCCGTTGATCACGTAGTCGTCGCCGTCGCGGATCGCCAGGGTGCGGAGGGCGGCGAGATCCGAGCCCGCCTCGGGCTCCGAGAAGCCCTGGCACCACAGGACCTCGCCCCGGGAGATGCGCGGCAGATGGAACGCCTTCTGCTCCTCGCTGCCGAACTCCATGATCGCCGGGCCGATCCAGTTGACGTTCATGTACTGGGGACCGCGGGGCTCGCCGATCGCCCACAGCTCCTCCCCGAGGATGGCGTGGCGCCACGGCGAGGCGTCGCTGCCGCCGTACGCGGCGGGCCAGTGCTGGGTCAGCCAGCCGCGCTCGGCCAGCTTGCCGCAGAACTCTCGGGAGAAGGCGGCCTGGATGTCGCTCCCCGGACCGTGCCGGGAGAGCGCCTCCCAGTCGGCGGGCAGGGTCTCGTCGAGGAAGGCCCGCAGCTCGGCCCTGTGGGCCGCGTCCTCCTCCGGCCAGTCGAATTCCAATGGGAGACCCCTTCAAAAGGCTGACACAATGTCAGATACTGCTCCGCATTGCGAGGGTCGGCGACTCGCGAATCCCGGAGGTCCGATGCCGTTCCCAGGATACACCCCCACGGTTCCCGTCTTCATCCGCACCCTCGCCGAGCGCTTCGGACCGAACACGATGATGGTGCTGGGCGACCGGCGCATGACCTACGCCGAGGCCGAAACCGAGTCGGCACGTCTGGCGCGGGGATTGCTGGCGTCGGGCGTCGGCAAGGGCAGTCACGTGGGCCTGCTGATGCCCAACGGTCCCGACTGGGTCGTGGCCTGGCTCGCCGCTGCGCGCATCGGCGCCGTGGTCGTTCCCATCAACACCTTCTACCAGACTCGCGAGCTCGGCTGGATCCTGCGCCACGCGGATCTGCACACGCTCCTCACCGCCGCGCGCTTCCTCCGCCACGACTACCTGACGCGGCTCGAGGAAGCCGTGCCCGGACTGGCCGGGCAGGACGGCACCGACCTGCGGGTCGCCGCCCTGCCCTTCCTGCGCCAGATCCGCGTCTGGGGCGAGTGCGACCGGGCCTGGGCCGGGGACGGCCCCGGCCTGGCGGGCGAAGGCGATGCCGGCGTCAGCGCCGAGCACCTGGCCGAGGCCGAGGCGTGCGTCACGCCCGCCGATGCCATGGTGATCATCTACAGCTCGGGCAGCACCGCCGATCCCAAGGGCGCCATCCACGGCCACGGAAGCGTGCTGCGCCATTCGTACAATTTGAACGCCTTCCGCGACCAGCGCGCCGACGACAAGATCTATACGCCCATGCCCTTCTTCTGGGTGGGCGGCTTCGTGTTCGCGTTGCTGGGCGGCATGCACGAGGGAGCGTGCCTGCTGTGCGAGGAGGTGTTCGAGCCCGGTGCCACCCTCGACTACATCGAGCGCGAGCGCGCCACAGTGGTCGCCGGCTGGCCGCACTACTCGAAGGCCATGGTGGAGCACCCCACCTTCAAGGGTCGCGACCTCTCCTCGATCAGGAGTGGCAACCTGTACGACGTGCTGCCGAAACACCTGCAGCCGAAGGACGTGGAGCTGCGCTCCAACTCGCTCGGCATGACCGAGACCTGCGGTCCTCACACCATGGACCGGATGGACGTGGACCTGCCCGAGAAGCTGCGCGGCTCGTTCGGTCACTCGGTGCCGGGCATCGAGCACAAGATCGTCGATCCCGAGACCGGCGAGACCCTGCCGCCCGGGGAGTTCGGCGAGATCTGCGTGCGCGGCTACAGCCTGATGCAGGGCCTGCACAAGGTGGACCGCGAGGACACCTTCGATGCCGACGGCTACTACCACACCGGCGACGGCGGTCACTTCAACGCCGAAGGGGTCCTGTTCTTCAAGGGGCGCCTCGGCGACCTGATCAAGACGGGCGGCGCCAACGTCACGCCGCGCGAGGTCGAGGTGGTCCTGGAGGGCGTGACGGAGGTGAAGGAGGCCTACGTGCTGGGCGTGCCCGACCCGGTGCGCGGGCAGAACGTGGCCGCCGTGGTGGTGCTGAAGGACGGGGCGGTGAAGACCGAGGACGAGCTCCGCGCGCACGTAAAGAGCCAGCTCTCCGCCTACAAGGTGCCTCGGCACGTCTTCTTCACCAGCCACGACGATCTCCCGTTCACCGACACGGGCAAGATCGACAAGCGGCGCCTCGAGGGGCAGCTGGTCGAGAAGCTCGAGAGCGGCGTCTAGGCGCCGGCTCCGGCGGATACTCGACCCTGGTTGACTATCTACCTGCGCGCAGGTAGATAGAAGCCATGTCCCAGGCCGAGGCTGCCAGCGGACCCTCGCGGTCCGAGCGCACTCGCTCCTCCATCCTCCAGGAGGCGGAGCGGCTCTTCGCAGAGCGAGGCTTCGAGGCGACCCGGCTCGAGGACGTGGCGGAGGCGGTCGGGATCCGGCGGGCCTCGATCGTCTACTACTTCCGGGACAAGCGCGAGCTCTACGACATGGTGCTGGGGAGCGTCTTCGGGGGCTTCCACGCGCGGCTCGAGTCCGCGCTCGGCGGCACCGCGCCACTGCCCCACCGGGTCGAGGCCGCTGTGTCCGCCTGGGTGGAGTACGTGGGCGAGCGGCCCGCGCTGGCGCGCCTGCTCCTGCGCGAGGTGGCGGGCGCCCCGGAACGGGGCCCGGCACTCCTCGATCACATCCAGCCCTTCGTCGACCTGGTGCGGGGGTTCATCGCCAAGCTGGAACCCCACGAGACCGAGGCGCTCTCGCCGGTGGAGCCGGCGCACTTCGCGAGCACGATCGCCGGGGCGACCGTGTTCTTCGTGGCGGCCATGCCCGCGCTGTTGCCCGATCGGGGCGATCCGCTGAAGCCGGAGCAGCTCGAGGCGCATCGGCGCGAAATGCTGGGAATTGCTCGGCGGCTGCTCGGAGTCCGCCGGACCAACACGGGATAGGAGGGGAGCGTGGCGGAGCAGGTCGAACCGAATCCTTCCGAGAGCGGCGATCCCTTTGACGACTTCAACCGCGCGCAGGGTGCCGGCACGGTGCGCACGCCCTACCCGATGTTCGCCGAGCTGCGCGCCCAGGGTCCGGTGGTCAAGATCAAGCCGAGCCAATTCATGGGGGCGCAGGCGCCCGACGTGGACGAGAGCCTCCTGCCCGATCTCTACTCCGCCGTCTCCCACGACGCCGTCTCCGAGATCCTGCGCGACGGCAAGCGCTTCTCGTCCAAGGGCTACGCGCTCACCATGGGCCCGGTCATGGGCCACAGCATCCTGGAGATGGATGAACCCGAACACTCGCGCTACCGCGGGCTGATCCAGATGGCGTTCTCGAAGAAGGCGCTCGAGCGCTGGGAGCACGAGCTCGTGGGGCCCGTGATCCGCGGCCTGATCGACCGCTTTGCCGAGCGCGGGCACGCCGACCTGGTGCGCGAGCTCACCTTCCCCTTTCCCGTCTCCGTGATCGCGGGAATGATCGGCCTGCCCAAAGAGGATCACGACGACTTCCACCGCTGGGCGGTGGAGCTGATCAGCGTGGGCTTCGATCTCCAGCGGGGAATGGCGGCGTCCCAAAAGCTGCGCGACCTGTTCGCCCGCGTGCTGGCCCTGCGGCGCGAAGATCCGCAGGACGATTTGATGAGCGTGCTGGCCCACTCGGACCTCGATGGCACGGTGCTCGACGACGAGGCAATCTTCGCCTTCCTTCGCCTGCTCGCGCCCGCCGGCGCAGAGACCACGTATCGCTCGTCCAGCAACCTGCTGTGCGGGCTCTTCACCTACCCGAACCAGCTCGAGGCGCTGCGCGCCGACCGCGGGCTCATGGACGCGGCCATCGAGGAGGGCCTGCGCTGGGAGTGTCCGCTGACGGGGATCCTGCGCACAGCCTCCGAAGCGACCGAGGTGTGCGGCGTGCCCCTTCCGGCGGGAGCGATGATCTACATCAACATGGGCGCCGCCAACCACGACGAGACGCGCTATGAGCGGGCCGAGGAGTTCGACATCTTCCGGCCCGCGCGCCAGCACATGGCCTTCGCCTTCGGTCCACACCGCTGCCTGGGCATGCACCTGGCGCGCATGGAGACGCGGCTCGTGGTAAACGCGGTGCTCGACCGGCTCCCCAACGTCCGGCTGGACCCGAGCGCCGAAGACGTTCACATCACCGGGATGATCTTCCGCTCGCCGCTCTCGCTGCCCGTCGTGTTCGACCCGACGGGCTGACCTAGGGAAGGAAACGCTGCGTTGGATCCGAGTCTCCTCATCGGTCTCGACTTCGGCGGGGGCGGCGCGCGCTGCCTGCTGCTGGACCCCGCCAACGGCCGGGTCACCTGCGCTTCGCGGCCCTGCGACTCCCAGGGCGCGCCGGGAACCGGGGGACTTGGCGTCGACCTCGACCTCGAGAGCCTCTGGTCCGCGCTGGCCGGCGCGACCCGGGAAGCCCTGCTCCGCGCGGACGCCTCACCCGACGCGGTGGCTGCCGTAGCCGCCACCAGCATGCGCTTCGGGACCGTCGTACTCGACGAGGCGGGCGCGCCGCTACTGGCGGTGCCCAACCGCGACGCGCGCGCCGCCCTCGAGGGGCTCCAGCTCGCCGCGGAGCACGGCGAGGCCCTCTACCAGCGCTCCGGGCAATGGCCGGTTCCCGTGTGCGCAGCGCCGCGACTGCGCTGGCTCGCGACCAACCGGCCCGACGACTGGAAGCGGGCGGCCTCGGTATTGGCGATCAGCGACTGGATCACCTGGCGACTCTGCGGCGAACGGGTGACCGAGCCCTCCCAGGCGGGCTGCACCTTGCTCCTCGATCTCGAAAGCCGAGACTGGGCCGCCGACTGGCTCGACCGGCTCGAGCTCCGGCCGGAGATCCTGCCGCGGATCGGGCGCCCGACCGAGCCCGCGGGCACGCTCGGCGCGGACGCCGCCGAAGCGCTGGGGCTGCGCGCGGGAACGCCCGTCGTGATCGGCGGCGGCGACAGTCAGTGCGGACTGCTGGGCGCCGGCGCCGTCGCCCCGGGCCAGCGCGCCGCCATCACCGGAACCACCGCCCCGGTCCAGCTGGTCCTGGGCAAGCCGCTCCTCGATCCGGAGGCCCGGCTGTGGACGGGCCATCACGTGGCCGGTGATCGCTTCGTTCTCGAGAGCAACGCCGGACCGATGGGGGACGCGGTGTCCTGGCTCGCGCGCGTCCTGCACCCCGACTCCGCGCGCCCCGAGGCGCGGCTGCTGGCGGAGGCCAGGGACGGCGAGCCCGGCGCGGCCGGACTGTTCTCGACGCTGGGCGCAGAGGTGATGAACGGGCGGGAGATGGGCCTTCCCATCGGACACCTGGCGCTCACCCACATGACCACGCCGGGTGATCCCCACCCGCGCCGTCATCTGGTCCGGGCCGTGGTGGAGGGCCTCGCCTACGGCGTGCGCGCGAACCTCGAGCAGATCGAGGAGGTTGCGGGCGCCAGGGGCGACGCCGGCCCGTTGAAGCTCGGCGGCGGCATGGCCCGAAGCGACACCTGGTGCCAGGTGCTGGCCGACGTCCTCGGCACCGAGCTCGAGGTGGCCGCGCACGTCGAGTCCAGCGCACTCGGCGTTGCGCTCTGCGCCGGCGTCGGTGCGGGCGTCTTCGAGAGCCTGGAAGAGGCGGTGCAGCGCTGTGCGTCCCCGTCCCGCACCGTATCCCCGGATCCCGAGCGCGCCGCGGCCTACCAGGAGCGCTACGCCCAGTGGTGTCAGCTGCGCGGCGAGCAGGCCCGCGCGCGCGCCACCGCGGGCGCATTGGCCACGCCGGCCATGCTGAGCGCCGTGGACGCCACCGCGCCCGTCTCCCGCGAGACCCCGCAGCCGCGCATCCTGGTGACAGCGGACTTCGACCCCGAGTCGCTGGCCACCCTGGGCGAGCTCGGCCAGGTGGAGTACGCGAGCTTCCGCGACGAGATGCGGCTCCTCACCGGAGACAGCCTGGTCTCCGCGCTCCAGGGCGTCCAGGTCTTCGTCACCGAGATCGACATCCTGGACGCCGTGGCGCTCTCCGCGCTGCCCGACCTGCGCGTGGTGGCCGCCTGTCGCGGCGACGCGGTGAACGTGGACGTCGAGGCGTGCAGCGCGTTCGGCGTGCCCGTGCTGTTCGCCCCGGGCCGCAACGCAGACGCCGTCGCGGACCTGACCCTGGCCTTCCTGCTCATGCTCGCGCGCAAGCTGCCCGAAGCCTCGGCCTTCTTGTACCAGCCAGACGTCGGCGCGGGCGACATGGGAAAGATGGGGCAGGCCTTCTCCCGCCTTCAGGGACGCGAGCTCTGGCACAAGACGGTCGGACTCGTGGGCCTGGGCGCTGTCGGCCGGGGGGTCGCGGCGCGCCTCGCCGGGTTCGGCGCCCGCGTGCTGGTCGCCGATCCCTACGTGGACGCGGAGGCGGCCGCCCGGTCCGGCACCGAGCGGGTCTCCCTGGAGCAGCTCCTCGAGCAGAGTGACTTCGTGAGCCTGCACGCCGCAGTCAGCGACGAGACCCGAGGGCTGATGGGCGCCGCGGAGCTTGCCCGCATGAAGCCCGGCGCCTTCCTGCTGAACACGGCTCGCGCCGCCCTGGTGGACGAAGGGGCTCTCCACGAGGCGCTTGCATCGGGACACCTCGCCGGCGCCGCCCTCGACGCCTTCGCGGTGGAGCCACCCGGCCCGGACCACCCGCTGCTCCAGCTCCCGAGCGTGATCGCCACGCCCCACGTGGGCGGCAACACGACCGACGTCGCGGCGCACCAGGGCCTGATCGTGACCGAGGCACTGGCCGCCCTGCTGCGCGGCGAGCGGCCGCGGGCGGTGCTCAACCCCGCCACCCTCGACAGCTTCGACTGGGACGCGCCCCGCCCGGTGCCCGCCCCCGAGGTGTTGCGCCAGCTGGCGGAGCGGCCGCCGCCGGCGGTGAGTGATCTGCAGCGCGCGGGGAAGCCCACCACTCCCGAGCCGGCCTCGGAAGCCGGCCCGGTCAGCGTCGCCGCACCCCGGGAGATCGTGGACGGCATGGAGCGAGTGGCGCGGGCCTTCATCGCGCGCCTCACCCGGGACGACTGGCTCGCCGCGTTCGCCGCCGGCAAGGACGTGACCCTGCACTTCACCCTCTCCGACCTCGGCGTGCAGCTCCACTTCGCCTTGCGCGACGGTGAGGTCCTCGGCGGCCTGGGCGCGCCCGACCACGACGCGGACGTCCAGCTGCGCATGCGCGCCTACGTCTTCGACGGGATGTTCACCGGCACGGTCAACGCCATGGAGGCCGCCATGAACGGCGAGATGTCCTTCACTGGCGACGCCGCCAAGGCCATGACCCTCCAGGAGATGCAGCGGGACCTCTCCCGCCTCTACCTCGAGGCCCGCGAAGAAGCGGGGGATCCCGGCGACCTGGCATCGCTGCCCGATCCCGCCGCGGCGGGCGCGGGCGCGGCGACCGCCTCCCCAGTGGCGCCGGGAGACGTGCGCGAGCAGATCGTGGACGCCGTGCAGGAGCTCTATCGGGCCGAGCTGATCACCGCCACCGGCGGCAACGTGAGCGCGCGCATCGCCGACGCAGACGAGGTCTGGATCACGCCGAGCCAGCTCTTCAAGGGCGACCTGCGCCCCGAGGTGCTCGTGCGCATCGACCTCGAGGGCCATAGCCTGGACGCCGGCGCCCGCTCGCCCTCCAGCGAGTGGAGCATGCACTGCGCGATCTACCGGGCCCGGCCCGATGTCAAGGCCGTGGTCCACGCCCACGCGCCCCACGCCACCATCCTCGCCAACGCGGGGCTGCCCTTCCTGCCGATCTCCACGGAGGCCGCGTTCTTCGCCGACTTGCCGCGGGTGCCCTTCATCATGCCGGGCACGGGCGAGCTCGCGGCGGCGGTGGCCGAGGCCATGGC
>JAPUKG010000280.1 GCA_027295775.1 Pseudomonadota bacterium | reverse complement strand
GGCAGGGGAGCGTCGAGCGCGACGAGGCCGGCCAGCAGCGCCTCGGGCAGCGCGCGCGCCTGCTCGTAGAGCGCGAGGAAGACGGAGCGCGTCGCGTCGGCGTCGGCCAAGGCGCGGTGCGCGACGGGCATCTCGATCCCGTAGTGCTGGGCCAGTGCACCCAAACTGCGGTCGCGCAACTCCGGCTCCAGCAGCGAGGCCAGCTCCAGCGTGTCGAACACTGGTCCTCGCGGCTCGACCCCCTCGTCGGCGAGGAAGCCGAGGTCGAAAGAGACGTTCTGCCCCACGATCGAGGCCTCGCCGATGAAGTCTTCCACTTCGAGGCGCAGGGCGTTGAAGTGCAGCGCGTCGCTCACGTCGGCGTCGCTGATGCCGGTGATCTGTTGGATCCGCAACGGAATCGGGCGCTCGGGATTGACGAGCGCCTCGAAGCTGTCGCTCACGCCGTCGAGCGTGAAGCGCACCATCCCGATCTCGGTGATGCGATCCCGCCCAACGTCAAGGCCGGTGGTTTCCAGGTCGATCGCCACGAAGCTGCGTGGCACGGATGGTCCCTGCTAGGCGCGCCGCATACGCGCGGATCGAGCTTAGGGCTCGAAGACCGCTCACAGCCAGCGAGGGTGGCGGCCCCGCGCGCGAGCGGGCGGTTATGCCTCCTCGGGCACAAAGGGGCGGAACCCGCCCGTGTTGAGTCCTTCGTAGCACACGGTCTTCCCCGTGTGCAGCAGCTCCAGCATGCGCGGGCGGTCCGTCAGGGTCTCGGGAAAGACAGTGGTGTAGACGCCGATCCCACTGGTCGAGTGGGCGTCGGAACCGCCGGTGACGGGTTTGTCCAGGATTTCGGCCACCTTGAATGCGAACTCGTTCTCGCGCCGGGTATTGCCGCCGTTCCCCACCTCGATGCCGTGCACGACGTGGAAGACCCGCATCTTCTCCGCCGCCTCTTCCGGCGTCATGTCGAACGGCTCCTTGCCCTGGCGCAGAAAGGTGACGGGGTCGAAGAAGTGGCGAAAGGGATGCGCCACCGTGATGAAGGCGCCCAGCTCGTCCGCGATCTCGCGCAGCCGCTCGGCTGAGCGCATGCCCGCCATGTACTGATCGACGCCGAACATGATCACATGGCCGAGGTCCGTCGAGACTTCCATTCCGCGCGAGAGATAGATCGGAGAGGCGGTCTCCTCGAACGCGGCCCAGTCGTAGCGCTCCCAGACCCGATCGTGCTCGGAGATATTAATCCCCGTGAGACCGATTCGCCGCGCCTCCTCGAGCAGATCGTCGGGCTGGAGGCTGGAGTCGGCCGCGCCGCGCACGGTGTGAATGTGTGCGTCGAGAATCGTGCCGAGGCCCTCGGACACCTGTCCAGAATCGCTCACGCGGATCTCCCTGGGTCGAGCGAGTATACGGAGGCCCCGCGCTATGAACCCGCGACGCGGCGGCATGAATGGACGCGGCTCAGGCCTCAGCCAGGTTGGGCAGGAGCCAGCCGAACGTCGCGGCGAAGCTGGCCGAGAAGAGGAGCCCCTTGCGCCACCACGAGGGCTGGATCATGACCGCCGTCGTCAGGACGAGCAGCGCCGCGACCACGAAGAAGAGGGTGAAACCCCAGGCGGGGCTGCCCAGGCCGTCCTGCGCATTGGACTGGATGCCCCAGTAGACGCCGCCGATGCCCAGTCCTACACCACCCCAGGCCGCCTGCAACGCCATCGCCATCGCCGCGGTCAGCAGCGGCAGGGCGGTACCCTCCGGGAAACGGTCCCGGAAGCTGCTGAGCAGACCCGGGTGCTGCACCACGCTGACCGAGAACAGCCCGTTGACCAGCAAACCCATCGCGGATCCGGCCACGAAGCCCGCCATCAGCGCTTCCACTTCAGCCCTCCGCCAAGCGTTCGACGCGGGCCGCCTGGGCGGCGGCGAGCGGGCGGACGAGCAACGCGGTCCCGCCGCCGGCCGCGTTCAGGCCGTCCACCGCCTCCGCCAACAAGGACTCCTCACCGAGCACATAAAGGCTGGGACCGGCCCCGGTCAGCGTCGGCACGACCCCGGCCGCGAGCGCGACCCGGCGGCGCGCCTCTCGCAGCCCGGTCATGACCTCGTCCGCCACGGCGTCGAACACGTTGGAGGTGTCCTCCGGACCTGGCGTCGAACCGGCCGCGAGCGCGGCGCGCAGCGTCTCGGATTGCGCTCCGTCGCCGAAGTGCGTGGGCCGCAAGGCGCCGTACATCGACTTGGTCTTCTCGGCGGGCAGGGGGATCTCGGGGCAGTAGAGCAGCGCGCTCCAGGCCCGGTCCAGAACGGGCGGCTCGATGGACGTCACCCGCTCGCCGCGCCCCTCCAGCAGCAACGTTCCGCCCTGGAGGAACAGCGGCACGTCGGATCCCACCTCCGCCGCGACCTCCGCGACCAGCTCCGGCGCCAGATCCCAATGCTGCTGGGCCAGGCGCAGAAAAGCCGCGGCATCGCTGGAGCCGCCGCCCAGCCCGGCCGCGATGGGGATGCGCTTGGTCACGATCAGTTCGGCTTCCCCCGCCAGATCGACGCGGGCCCGCAGCCGCTCCCAGGCCCGGCCCACCAACTCCTCCCCAAACGGAATAGGAAGCGGACGGCCATCGTCGCCCACGATACGGACCAACGACTCGGCGGCGGCGCGCAGCTCCACGCTGTCGGTCAGATCCACCGTCTGCACCACGGAGGCAATGTCGTGAAAGCCGTCCTCGCGCCGCCCCAGCACCTCCAAGGTGAGATTGATCTTGGCGGGGGCCAGTGTGCACAGCGCCGAGCCGCTCATTTGTGCCCACCGCGCCGGTCCGGAGCCTCGGTCGTAGCCGATTCCTCGCGGGACCAAGCCAGGCGCGCCCATTCCTCCAGGGTCAGGGTCGCGGCCCTGCGCGTCGGATCGATCTCGCACGACTCCA
>JAPUKG010000028.1 GCA_027295775.1 Pseudomonadota bacterium | reverse complement strand
GGATCTCGTCGTCCGGCCGGGGCTTGCGCAGCTCGAAGCAGCGCGCGCCGCGGCAGAACGTGCGCCGGTTCGCCTCGAGCCCTCTTGTAACGGGCTGCGATGCGTTCCGGTAGACGATCGGGTTGAGGCCGGGCGCCTCGCCTTCGACGGAGCCCGAGGCGGGGTCGATCACCACGGCGTCGGGACTGCGCAGCCCGAACTCCGCCAGCACTGTTTCGAGGCCGCTCTCGAAGCCGGGCTCGATCATCGCAATCAGGCTACCGCCGTGCTCCAGGTAGTCGCGCAGCGCCGCCAGAGCGGACGGATGGAGCTGGCGCTCGGGCGCGATCACCAGCACCGCGGCCGCGTCGTCGGGGATCTCCGAGATCGCCGGAGAGTCGAGCCGCCGGACCACGTAGCCCTCGGTCTCGAGCGCCGTCGCCAGGCCCGAAAAGCCGAGCGGGTCGCCGCTCTCCACGTCGCCTTCCCCGGCCCCCGTGGTCGCATAGACGACGAGCGTCTCGCGCACGGCGAGGTAGGCCACGGCCTCGAAGATCGCCCCCTCGGTCGCCCGGTCCACGCGCTGCCAGCGGTCCCCGCACTCGAAGACGACGGCGTTGGACGAGGCGATTCCGAAGAAGTCCTCCTCCTTGGGCGCCTCGTCGAGCACGCGCTGGCGCACGTCGACGTCGGCATGTCGGGCCAGCTCCTCCAGCAGCAGCCGGGTGCGGCGCGTGCGCGGGTCGTGCTCGTCGTGGTAGAGCGTGGCCCGGAGAGAGCAGGGCAGATCGGTAAGCGCCTTCACCGTGGCCGACGCCAGCTCGTAGCGCCCCTCGAAGGTCCAGTCGAAGCGGATCTGGGAGGTGGCCGCGGCCCGCTCGACGAGCACGGCGCCCCAGAGCAGGGCCAGGACCACGAGCGCCGCGTCCTGCAGCGGTCCGCGCTCGGCCGGGGCCGAGTCCCGTCCCCAGCGCCGCGCGTACAGGACCGCGGCGGCCAGGAGGCTTGCGAACCCGAGCCCCAGGTTCACGGCACCGAACCCTCCGACCTCGCCACTTCCCCGGTAGGCGCCCAGGCCGAACGCCACGCAGACGAAGCCGACGAGCGCGAGCTCCCGCATCAGCCGGTCACCCGGCGCAGATCCAGCGACAGGCGCACGACGGCGCCGGCCACGACGGCCAGGCCCGCGAAGTACGCCAGGTCCTGGAGGTACACGAGTCCCTCGGAGAAGCGCCCGAAATGCGGGTGGAGCGCAATGGCGTCGAGGAAGCCCGCGACGTCCTCGCTCACGAACGCGTGGGTCCAGCCGAAGTCGTAGAGGAGGAACGCCGCGGCCACGGTCGCGATGGCCGCGATGATCTGGCTGCGCGTGAGGGCCGAGCAGACCAGGCCCAGGGAAGCGATGCCGATGGCCAGGAGCGTCAGGCCCAGGAAGACGGCGAGCAGGTGCTGGAGCCCGAGGCCGCCCTGGACGATGGCCGTGAGCGGGTAGAGGAAGCTCACGGCCATCATCAGCGCCACGAACGCGAAGGTGACGGCGAACTTGCCCACCACGAGGGTGGTCGGTGTGAGGCGCGTGGTCGCCAGCAGCTCGTCGGTGCCGCGCGCGCGCTCCTCGGCGAAGACGCGCATGGTGACCAGCGGGATCGGCATGATCAGCAGGAGGCCGAGCTGCTCCATCACGGGAAAGAAGACGGTGTCGCGGAGGTTGATGTGGTCGGGGATCGTGTCCGTCTCGAAGCCGCCCATGGTGGTGCTGGCGTAGACGAAGAGGATCTGGTTGTACAGGCGCAGGTGCTCGAAGAAGACGAGCGCGGTCACCAGCGCCACGGTGGTGAGCACCACGTACGCCACCGGCGAGCCGAACAGGAGGGCCAGCTCCTTGCGGATGAGGGCGCGCAGCACCGTCACGGCGCAGCCCCCGCTTCGCTCTCGGCGGACGGGTCGTCGTCCCGGAACAGGGCGTAGGGGTCGTCGCCGCCCAGCACCTCCGCGGTCGGGCCCAGCCGCACGAGCCGGCCGCGGCGGAGAACGGCCACCCGGGAGGTGAGCTCGCGCGCCTCGGCCAGGTCGTGCGTGCAGAGCAGGACCGTTCGCCGGCCGCGCAGCGCGGCGAGCACGCCCCGCACCTCGGCCTGTTGCAGAGGGTCGAGGCCGCTGGTGGGCTCATCGACGATCACCAGCCGGGGCTCGTGCAGGAAGGCCTGGGCCAGTGACACGCGCTGCTGGTAGCCCTTCGAGAGGTTGCCCACCAGCCGGCGCGCCATGCCCTCGAGCCCGAACCGGCCCAGCGCGCGCTCGACGGCGCGGTCCAGGTCGGGCCCAGCCAGCCCGCGCACGCCGCCTGCGAAGCGGAGGAACGATTCGACGCGCAGCTCGGGATAGAGCTGGGTGGTCTCGGGCACGTAGCCCAGCAGGGCGTGGACCTCGTCGGGCTGGGTCACCGGGGAGAAGGAGTCCACGGAGACGCGGCCCGCGCTGGGGATCAGGTAGCCCGTGACCAGACGGATGAAGGTGGTCTTGCCCGCGCCGTTGGCGCCCAGGAGGCCGAAGGTCTCGCCGGGCTCGATGCAGAGGCTCACGCCATCCAGCGCCCGGTGCGGTCCGAAGCGCCGACTGAGCTCGACGGCCTCGATGCGGGCGCCCCCGCCCGTGGAGCCGTCGTCATCGCTCAATCCGATCCCTCCCTTTGGAGCTTCGTTCGCCTTCCGGCTCCCTGCGCGCGGCCATCGGCCGCTTGCCGTTGGTTTCAGCCCCGTTGCCCGGCCACCGATGGGACTCTAGAGTGACGCCCGTGAAGAAGATTGACCACCGCCCCGCGTCGGGTTCGTGCGCGCGCTGCCGCGCTTCGCTGAGCCTCGCTTCCATCAAGGTCGCCGACACCTGGTACTGCAGCACCGCCTGCGCCGAGGGCCGGCCCACCGCCTGCGAGCGCGAGAGCGCGGTTCCGGAGTCGTGGCTCACCAATCGCCCCCGCCGCTTCTACAGC
>JAPUKG010000279.1 GCA_027295775.1 Pseudomonadota bacterium | reverse complement strand
CCGGGTCGGCAGGTCGACGGGCGCGAGATCCAGCCCGGGCTGCACGCACGGGGCCGGCCACATCAGCGCCCGGTGGCTGCCCGGGACGACGCGCAGCTGGCCGGAGTGGGCGTCCGCGCCGGTCACCGAGATGCCGACGGTGAGCCCGCAGCACTCGTAGGAGTGGCGGCCGAGGCTGCAGTCCTTGTGCCAAGGAACGTCGGAGATGCCCTTTACCACGCCGATGGGCTTGGTCAGCGCGCCGACCCGGGTGCCCGGCTTCTTGACCTGAACGTGGCCGATCCCCGGAAGGCGTCCGATGCGCTGGAATCGTTCGTCGTCGATGAGGGCCACCGCCGCTTCGGAATAGCGGTCGAAGCCCTCCATGCGGACCAGGTGCTCCACGCCGTCCTTGGTCGTGGCGAACCAGGCCCGGGGGTCGCCTTTGTCGTAGTGGGGTGCCGCTTTCGGGAAGTCGGCCTCCACGGCCGCCATCTCCTCCCGGCTAAAGAGGCCCTGGATGTGCAGGTAGCCCGCGTCCTCCAGGAAGGCGCGCATCTCCGCGTCGGAGTCGTCGGGGGTGAAGCTGCGCCGGGTGTCGGTCTCGAGGCTGACGTCGCCCCGCGCGTGGATGCGGCGCCCGTCGAGGGCGCCGCGCAGGACCAGCCACCAGTTGAGGAAGTCCGGCAGCCCGCCTTCCGGCATGTCGAGCAGGTTGTTGGTCATGAGCGCCACCGGCGTGCTCTGGTCGTTCACGACGTCGCTGAGCTGCTCGGCCGTCAGGCGCACTCGGGCCGCGCCGCGATGGCCCGCCTGCACCGACACGCGGTCCCCGTGCCAGGCGAGCGTCCAGGGCTCGCCCTCGGTCTCGATGCAGAAGTCCTCGAGGGGCTGCTCGCTGGCGCCCGGCGCGATCAGCTCCTGGTGCGCATCCAGCAGGGCGGGCAGGGTCTCCCGGAAGAACGGGCCGGCTTCCACCGGGGCCTGCTGGGAGTCCACACGGGTTCGTAGATCCACGGACATGGGCCGTCTCCGGAGCGTTGGTCCGAGAAGCTACACCGGGGGCCCTCACGATGGGAGCTGTCGTTCCAAGCCGTTGCACGCCAAGGGCTTTCTGGCGCCCCGGCCAGCGGCGCACTAACTCCGAAGAGCTTCGCGCAGTTTCGCTAGCAGCTCCTGTGCGCCGTAGGGCTTCTTCAGGAATCCCGTCGGCCCCCGCCCCAGGAAGCGGGGGACCACGTCGTGCTCGGTGTAGCCGCTGCACAGGATGACGCGCACCGAGGGGCGAATCCGGCACAGCTCCACGAACGCCTCGCGGCCGTCCATCTCCGGCATGGTCAGGTCGAGAAGGACGCAGCGGATCTGATCCGGTTCCCGCCCAAAGAGCTCGACGGCTTCACGTCCGTTGGCCGCGCTCAGGACCTCGAAGCCCGCGGCCTTCAGGCTGTTGCCAGCGATCGCGCGGATCGAGTCGTCGTCGTCCACGATCAGCACCTTGCCCCCGTCCGGCTCCCCTTGGGCTTCGGCCGCGATCGTCTCGTGTGCCGCCGTGACCGTCTCGGGTGCTGCCGTGAGTCGATCGATCGCCGGGAACAGGAGCTTGAAGCTCGATCCCTTTCCGGGCTCGCTCCGCACGTCGGCGATGCCGCGGTGACCGAGCAGGATTCCCATGACCACGGACAGGCCCAGACCGCGACCCGTGAACTTGGTGGTGTAGAAGGGGTCGAAGAGCTTTCGCTGGACGTCCTCGTCTATTCCGCATCCGGTGTCCGAGACCTCGATGTACACGTAGTCTCCCTCCGCGAGCTTCGTGTGGGGAGAGAAGGAGTCGAGGTAGGCGCGATCGCATGTGGCTACGCCCGTAGCCAGGCGGATGGTCCCCGTGCCCTCCCCGATCGCCTCCGATGCGTTGGTCATCAGGTTCAGGACGACCTGTCGAATCTGTGCCGCATCCGCCGAGATGAAGGGCAGCTGCTTCGCGAGGTCGTACTCGAGCTCGGCCTTCTTCGTAATCGAGACCGCCAGTAGCTGGCTCATCTCTGTCACCAGCTCGTTCATGTCAACGGGCTCGATGACGAATTGCCCCCTCCCGGCGTAGGCCAGCATCTGATCGCAGAGATTGGCGGCCGTCTTGACCGCGGCCCTCAGCCCTTCGATCCAACTGCGGCCCTCGGAGGCGGACGGGAGGTCGTCCAGCGCCATCTCTGCGCTCCCGAGGATGGTCGTCAGCAGATTGTTGAAGTCGTGCGCGATGCCGCCGGCCAGCACGCCCAGACTCTCGAGCTTCTGTGCGTGCTGAACCTGCGCCTCCAACCTGCGACGCTCCTCCTCGCTTCGTTGGAGATCGCTGATGTCCCGCAAGACCGACCGGCTGTAGAGAATCTCTCCGCGCTCGTCGCGAACCGCAGAGACGTTCAAGCTTACGGCGAGCGCGGTTCCGTCGCTTCGCCTGAGCTGGAGCCGCGCGTCGTGCACCTCTCCCTCCCGGACGAACGACTGGAACGCCTGCTCCGCTTCCTTCAGGGAGTCCGGATGATAGAGATCGAGGAGCGGGGCGCCGATCAGCTTGTCCATGGAGTAACCCAGCGTCGAGGCCAGGGTCTCGTTGCAGCTGAGAACCGTCCCCGTTCTCGCGTCCACGGAGATGAACATGTCAGGAGCATTGTCGTAGAGATCCTGGTATCGGGCGCGAGACGTTGCCAGGGCCTCCGCGGCCTGCCTGCGCTGGGTGATGTCGCGCATGAAGCCGACGAATCCCGGTGGAGCTGCGCCCGGAAGTCGTGTGACGGAGAGCTCGACCGCGAACTCCGATCCGTCGGCGCGCATCCCCGTGAGCTCGACTCGTCTGTTCATGACGG
>JAPUKG010000278.1 GCA_027295775.1 Pseudomonadota bacterium | reverse complement strand
CCTCGTCGGGCGATCCGTAGGCATTGGCGCGCATGAAGCCCTTCAGGAAGCCCGCCTCGCCGATCCGGCGCAGGTTGGCGGCGTTCTGCTCGTAGCCCTTGTAGCCCTTCGTGTCCTTGAAGTGATCGCCCATCAGCTCGTAGTGCTCGACCAGGCTGGCGAGGTAGTTGCCCATGTAGGTCGTCGCCTTCTCGACCACGTCGGCGTCCGTGCTGCAGACCGAGAAGTCGGCCGTGAGCACCGGCGGAGCCTCGGTTCCGTGCTGCTCACGGAACTTCTTGCGGTGGCGTTCGATCCCGGGCAGGCGCTGGTCCCACTGGCGCTCGGCAAACATGATCATGCGGGCGCCGATGCGCGCTGCCGAGTCCACGGAGTCGTTCGAGCCCGCCACCGCGTAGGTCCGGTCGCGGAAGCTCTTTCGCGGGCGCGGCCGAATCTCCGCGCGCGGCTGCGGGTAGTGCGGCCCCTCGCCACTGATGAAACCCGTTTCGAGCGCCTCGACGATCATGGCACTGCTCTCGTCGAAGCGCGTGCGGGAGGTGTCCATCTCGATGTCGCGGAACGGTGCGTACTCCCGGCGCGAGAGCCCCCGGCCCATGCCGAAGCGCACGCGCCCGCCCGAGATGTGGTCCAGCATCGAGATCTTCTCGGCCACACGCAGCGGCTCGTTCCAGGGCAGGATCACGGCCGCTGTGCCCAGATCGATGCGCTTCGTGCAACCCGCCAGGAAGCTCAGCAGCTGCATGTTGTCGGGGCAAAACGCGTAGTCGAAGAAGTGGTGCTCGACCGGCCACAGCACGTCGAAGCCGAGATCCTCTGCTAGCAGCGCCAGCCGAATCTCCTCGTCGTAGACCTGCCCGTCGGGCATGTCGTCCCAGCCGTACGACGAGAAGGTCATCAACACACCCACGTCCATGAAACGCCCTCCTGCGACTTCTGGCGATCATCCTACAAGACCGCCGTGACTCTCGGACACCAGACCGCAGCGAAGCTCAGTCGCGATGGCTGGCAACCCCGCGGGGACGCAGTCACCAGGTGGGAAGGAGCCCCTGCTCAGGGCTCGAGAGCCGTCAGCTCTTGCCGAGCGCCTGGTCGTAGACGTCGGGGCGGAAGCCCGAGATGTAGCGGCCGTCCACACTGAGCAGGGGGACGGCGATGCGGCCACCGAGGATGTCCCGGACCTCCTGCTTGGCCGAGGCGTCGTCGTCGATGTCGCGTTCCTCGTAGCGGACGCCCTGCCGATCGAGGTGGCGCTTGGCGCGCTTGCAGGCTCCGCACCAGGTCGCGCTGAACAACACCACTTCCTTGCGGCTCGGGTTCGAAGCCGGCTGCCAGTCTTGAAACGCCACGCGGGTCGGGGCGGGGATGCTCACGACGTTCACGTTGCCGCGACCCACCACCACAGCGTCTGCCCGATGCTGCGCTGGCACCTGCGCGAACCCGCGCACCATGTGAAGCGACCCCCCGGCGTCGAAGTAACGCACCATCGGCACCTGCGCGTCGGAATCGATCACGGAGAGCTCGCCCGCGGCCAGCACCGAAGGTTCGGCCGCCGACATCGCCGTCCGCGGTGTCGTGTCGGGGGCCTTCGCCGCCGGCGCCGCTGCAGCCTCTGGAGAACGTTGCGGGGAAGCGATCCAACCCGACACGAAGCCGCCCTCCTCGCCGTCGCGGTTGGCCTGGACCACGCCCACGCCGAGCATCACGAGCAGCAGGCCGCCGAAGAGGATCGTGCGCATGCGAACGCCTTCGGCTGATCGGCAGGTGCAACTTAGAGCGAGCGGAGGGTCCGGCCCCTACCGGGCTACCGCGGCCTCACGCGAGGACTTCGAGCGCAGGTCCGGCTTCTCGGACTCGCCGAGCTTCTTGCGCGGGTCACCATCCGCGCGGAGTCGGCCGTAGCTCTCGTGGTAGCTCCCGACCGCGGTGGTATGGCTGCCGATGCCGCCCGCGTAGCACTTGTAGCCCATCAGGTCCTGGAGCTTCTGCGGATAGGTCTTGGCTTCCTCGAGGGGCACGGACAGGAACCAGTTGGTGAAGGGCCGGATCCAGCCCGCGTGATACGAAACCTGGAGACCGAGCCGCCACTCGTCGGAATAGTTGTTGGCCGAGCTGTGCAGGACGGCGTGGTCGAACACCATGATGCTCCCCGCCTTGATGTCGGGCTGGATGGCGTCCTTCATGCCCTCCTCGTCCTGCGTGAAGAGAAGCTCCAATGAGTCGCGTTGACTGCCGGGAAGCAGGCGGGTGCCGCCGGTATGCGCGTTGAAATCGGTCAGCACCCACATTGCGGTGCAGCCGATCGGCTTGAAGTGGGGGCGCGGCACGGGGACGAGCGCGTCGTCGGAGTGGATCGGCTGCGCGTTGGTCTTGCCGGGCTGGACGTCCATGGCCGAGAAGGCCGACAGCAGCACGTTCTCTCCGAGCACCGCTTCGACGAGCTGGAGCACCTCCTCGTGGATCGGCACCTGGTGGAACACGGGGTCGAGACGCAGCAGGCCGGCGGTACGCATGAACGAGTAGTTGTCGTCTTCGGTCGGCAGGTCCTCGATCGGCCCCACGCTTGCGACCTCGCACTCCCGGATGCGGTTCTTGAGCGCATCGACGACATCGGGTGGAATCACGTTCTCGATGACGGTGAAGCCGTCCCCTTCGATCGCCTTGAGGTGTACGTCGAGTTGCGCTTGCTGCATGGAGCCTCCTGCTGTCATTGTAGACTGCCTTCGCTCACGGTGGGAGTCCTGATGCCCTTCGCCTCGGTCCACGGCATCCGCATGTATTACGAACGCGGCGGCAACACTGGAAGCACGCGCCGCCTGCTGCTGATCGGTGGATCCGGAGGCGATCTGCGCCAGAAGCCCAACGTCGCCGAGGGGCCGCTGGCCGCCGACTTCGACCTGCTGGCCTTCGATCAGCGCGGGCTCGGCCAGACCGACAAGCCCGACCAGCCCTCCAGCATGGCGGACTACGCCGCGGACGCCCTCGCGCTGATGGATCACGTCGGCTGGGAGCGCTGTCGGGTC
>JAPUKG010000277.1 GCA_027295775.1 Pseudomonadota bacterium | reverse complement strand
TCTCGGAGATCGAGAAGAACGCTTCCCATCCGCCCCCCCGCACACCGTGCGCCAAGTCGAGATACACGGTGTTCCACGCCAGCGAGAGACCGAGGCCGACCGAGCCGCGTAGCCCGTCGGAGTCGACCAACGCCCAATCCGCCGGTAGGTCCACGCGACCGAGATACGTCGCGCCCACCACCCCGAACGCCCGAATCCCCACCTGGCCCGTTGTCGAGAAGAACGGCTTCATCATGGTCTGGTATCACGGCAAGGGCGAACCGCCGGCCTGGGAGATCCCGGACATTCCCGAGTACGGCGACGAGGGCTGGACGCCGTGGGAGCGGCGCGAGTGGAAGGTGCGGAGCCGAAACCAGGAGCTGGCCGAGAACACCGTCGACCCGGCGCACTTCCGCTACCTACACAAGACCAACACGATGCCGACCAGCGAGTTCCGGACCGACGGCCCCTTCCTGCACGTGGTCTCCGAGTCGAAGGTCGAGACGCCCAAGGGCGAGCAGACCGGCCGGATCGAGATCGACACCTGCGGCTTTGGCTTCGGCACCACCCGCTTCAAAGGTGTGGTCGATCTGCTGGTCGTCACCTCCGGCGCTCCCGTCGACGACGAGCACGTCCACATGCGCCTCTGCTTCTCGGTCCGCAAGCTCGCCAACTCGGACGCCACCAGGGGCGTGGGCCAGGCTTTCATCACCGAGATCGAGCGCCAGTTCTCCCAGGACATCGCCATCTGGGAGAACAAGATCCACCTGGAGAAGCCGCTCCTGTGCGACGGCGACGGCCCGATCGCCCAGCTGCGCAAATGGGCGCGGCAGTTCTACAGCGAAGACGTCTAGCGCCGCTCCCCCTATAATCCGCTCGAGGGAGACCCGCATGTCCGAAGAAGCACTCGCCCGCATCGAGACCGTCCTCACCGACATCCAGGAGCGGCTGCGCCGGCTCGAGGAAAGCGCGCGACCCGCCGAGCGCGATCCGCGCAAGCCGGCGAAGGGGCTGCTCGGGTTCCTCGATCAGTTCCGCGCGGGCGAGGCGTTGGGCGAGGCATCGGCCGGCGCCTGGATCGAGGCATGCCGCGTCGACTGCCTGAAGGACGGCCTGCGGACCGTGCAGATGCGAGAGGGCATGCACGCGGTCCTGCTCGAGCAGCGGCTCAAGGAGCTGGGCGGCTCTCCGCGCGCGGAGATCCCGGCGGCGGACTTCGAGCGGGCCATGGCTGACGCGGCCAGTCGCGAGAAGAGCGACGCCCAGAAGGTGAAGGAGTTCGCCACGCGCTTCCGCGATCCAGACGAGGCCATCCGGCCGATCCTCGAGTTTGCGGATCGCCTGGACGAGGATCCGGAGACCCAGTTCCTACTGCGCACGATCGCCCAGGACGAGCGCGCCACCGTGGCCTTCATCCAGGAGGCGAACGCGCTCCTCAATCCCCCGTCGTGACCGGCGGCGGCGCACTCGACATGGAGCTGGACGAGCTGCGGAGCTTCGTCGCCGCGTAGCTCGTGAGGGACGGAATGTCGAGACCGAACGGGCAGGCGCCGGTGCAGGCGCGGTGCGCGCACGAGAGGCACGGGGACGCACCGGCGCCGAGCTCGGCGTAGTCGGCGCGAGCCAGCTCGAGGTCGCCGTAGTCCTCGGCGTACATGCGCGTGCGCAGCACCTCTGCGATGGGGACGCCCTCGGGACACGCAGTGGCGCACGCGTTGCAGCCGTAGCGGCATTGGGAGGCGCCGTTCCGGGCCTCGTAGCGGTCCAGCAGCGAGACGTCCGCGCGCACCGGCGGCAGCCAGCCCGAGGCGCCCAGGTACTCCTCTACCATCTCCGGGCTCTTCATCGTGACGATCAGTGCGTCCACGTCGGAGTTGGAGAGCGTCCAGCGGAAGGCGGCCTGGGCGAAGGTGCCCCCGCCGGACTCGTAGGGCCGCATGTCGTTGAGGCGCGCCCCGCGCAGGGTCTTCATGGCGACCACGCCCACGCCCTTGCCAGACGCCCGGGCCAGTGCCGCTGGCAGGTCCGACTGCACCGCCACGAAGTCGAGACTGCGGGTGAAGCGCTGGTAGAAGGCGGGGTCCTGGCCAAAGTTGTATCCGACCAGCACCACGTCCACGAGCGCGTGTTCCACGGCGTAGTCCAGGCACTCGACCAGATTGCCGCCGTGGCCTGACATTCCCGCGAAGCGGATCTTCCCCTGCGCCTTCGCCCGTGCGTTGAACTCGTGCCACTCGGGGTTCGCGAGCCGCTCGATGTCGTTCACCGCGTGGTTGAAGTAGACGTCGATGTGGTCGGTCTGGAGGCTGCGGAGGCTCTCCTCGAGGGCGCTCATGACCCGCTGCCAGGTGTCGTCTGCGCGGACCTTGATCTTGGAGGCCAGGACCACCTCGTGACGGCGGCCCCGGAGCGCCCGGCCGATCGTCTCTTCCGAGCGGCCGCCGGTGTAGCTCCGGGCCGTGTCGAAGTAGCTGATGCCCCGTTCGAGGGCGAAGCGGACCAGGCCCTCGTCTCCGCGCAGACGGCTGCTGCCGAACCCGATGTCCGAGATGTGCAGGCCCGTGTCACCGAGCGCGACCGTGCGCCGTACCCGCGGTTGCTCGGGCTCGACGGCGGCGCGAACCGCGCCGGGCAGGAGCCCCACGCCGACCCCACCCACCGCCGTCCGTGCACTCTGCTTCAGGAACTCTCGCCGGTCGATCGCCGTCATCGCCTCGTCCCCGACGGGCAAGCTACACCACGGATACGCACCCGTCCCGGATCTCCCAGCGCGTCGTCGTCAGGCGCTCGGCGAAGGCCGGGTCGTGGGTCACCACCAGCAGGGCTCCCGGATATTGGGCCAGTGCCTCCTCGAGCCGCTCGACCGAGGGGAGATCCAGGTGATTCGTCGGCTCGTCGAGCACGAGGGCCCAGACGCGTCGCGCGAGTCCCACGGCCAGGCAGAGCTTGCGCGCCTCGCCCGGAGACGGCAGGGCGGACTCCAGGAGCGCCTCGGGATCACTGCCCAGGGCCGCAACGATGTGGAGCAGCCGGCCGCGTACATCCGGTGCCTGCCGACGAACGCCGTCGAGGAGCGAGCGGCCCTCGGCCTCGTCCAGCTCCTGGGGCAGGTGGAGCAGTCGGTCCGCCGGCACGCGCGTCCGCGCGAGCAGGCGGGCGATCAGGGTGCTCTTGCCGGAGCCGTTGGGACCGCGCAGCCAGACGCGGCTCTCCCGGCGCAGGTCCACCTGCACGTCGTCCAGCAGCAGCCGGTCGCCCGCGCGGACGGCTTCCCCGTCCAGCGCAGCGATCCGCGGCACGGGCGCTGGCTCGAAGTCGACGAACAGCGAGCGCCCGAGCGACTTCTCGAAGCGAAGCCCCTCGATCTCCCGGCTCAGCCGATCGATCCGGCCGCTCACCACCTGGACCTCGCGCCCATAGGAGCGCTCCCCCGCCCGGCGCCCGGCCTTCAGCGATTCGAGCGCATCCTTGTCGTGGATGTCGGTGGCTCGCTTGCGGCGCCGGCCGCGCGCGGCCTCCCCGTCGCGGCGACGGCGGCGATCCGCCAGCCGCCGCTCGAGCTTGCGCTGCTCGTGTCGCCGCGCTTCCCGGGCGTCCCAGATCTCCCGTTCCTCGCGCTCCCAGGTCTCGCGGGCCACGGCGTAGCCGCCGCGGTACAGGCGAACCCGGCCGTGGGCGATGCGCACGGTGTGGTCGCACAGGGTATCGAGGAGCGCGCGGTCGTGGGAGACCAGCAGACCGAGACCCCGGTGCCGCACGAGCGCCGACGCCAGCAGGTCGCGCGCCTCGACGTCCAGGTGATTCGTCGGCTCGTCCAGGAGCAGGAGGACGGGATCGTCCGCGAGCGCAGCGCCCACCTGCCATCGCTTTCGCTCGCCGGGCGAGAGCGTGTTCCAGGTCGCCAGCGCCTCGGTCCGGAGCACGAGCCGGTCGCGGAGGCGCCGCGCGGGACCGCCCGGGTCCGCCGCGAAGGCCTCGATCTCGGGATCGCGGCGCTCGACTCGCTGCGGGCACAGCCGCACGCCGGCGTCACGCGGGTGGCGCCGGACCCGACCGGCCTCGGGCGCCAGCTCGCCGCTGGCCAGACGCAGCAGGGTGGTCTTGCCCGCGCCGTTGGCGCCGACCACGCCGGTCCAGCCGGGGGCCAGGCGCAGATCGAGGTTCGCGAACAGAGGGACACTGTCGGAGTGGGAAAAGAAGACGCCGGCCAGCTCGAGGCCGACACGTCTCGCGGAAGACGGCACGGGACTTCTCCAGTCACAGAGACAGCAGAAAGGCCGGCCCGATCCCTGTCGGGGCGAGCCGGAGCCTGGAGGCGGGACTAGAGAAGCGCGTGCATGCCGGTCGGTGACCTCCGCTCTCGAGGGCCGGTCAGCCCTCCATGGCCTCGTCGATCAAACGCTTGAACTCGGAGTAGGGCTTGGCCCCCGAGTGGTATTTGCCGTTCAGGAAGAAGGCGGGGGTCCCAGAGACGCCCAGGGCGGCCGCTTCGCTCGCGTCGGCGGCGACCTTGCCCTTCACCGCATCCGACGCGACGTCCTTCTTGAACTGCTCCACGTCGAGGCCCAGCTCGCCGGCCCACTCCACGTACTTGGGCTCGGACATCTCGCGCTGGTTCGCGAAGATCTTGTCGTGCATCTCCCAGAACTTTCCCTGGCGGCTGGCCGCCTCCGCCGCCGCGTGGGCCGCCGGCGCCTTGGTGTGCATGGAGAGCGGGAGATGCTTGAACACGATGCGCACCGAGTCGCCGTACTCCTTCTCGATCTGTTGGAGGGTGGGCGTTACCCTTGCGCAGTAGGGACACTGGAAGTCGCTGAACTCGACCAGGGTGACGGCGGCCTGCTCGGGTCCCTTCGCGGGCGAGCCCTTGACGTTCAGCTTGTAGACGCGATCCGGGTCGGGACCACGGCGACGCGCCTGGCGCGGGGGCGGGGCCGGAACGGCGACCGAACCCTTCTCTACCGCTGTCTTCATCTCGTCGAGCGCCGCGATCACGGCCTCGCTGGTTCCCTCCATGGAGCGCGACACCAGGAAGGCCCCGCCGAGAACGCAGAGCCCCAGAATTGCCGCTGCTGCGATGGTCTGACCGCCACTGCTCGATGCCACGCCCGTATCTCCCACGCCGATGCCCGGATCGGAACCGCGCCGAGCATAGCAGGGGCACCTTGCGGGTTCTCCGAGAGCCTGAAGGAGGGGGACGCGCCCGGCGTGGTGAGCTACGCCACCCGCCGTGCGCGCCACCCGAGTCGACCCAGACCAGGCAACACGCCGACTAGCCAGCAAAACGAACTAGAGAGACGCCCCGGCCCGAAGGCCGGGGCGTCTGGGGCATTCACGCGATCGTGAGGCGCTCCGAGGTTCCGGACCACACCACGGTGATCCACCGCACAGCGTCAGCGTTCTACGTCATCAGGAAGAGCGGCAGCCTCTGCAGCATCGCAGCCAACTGGAGCACCATTGCCGGCTACTGCAAATTCCACGCCAGTGGCGCAAAGCCGTAAGTCCCCGGAAATCAACCAATGCTGCGACCCGTGCGGGAGCCGGCATGGGAAATCTTCTTCCACTCGGCGGAATTTTCGTTCCCAAGGTGTGGGAAAAACATTTCCCTTCGGCGGGCAGCCGCGCCGTTGGGCTACGTTGCCCGCAATGGCGGCTCCCGTTCGCGAAAGCGCTTCGCCGGCTTCCGGGCGGGCTGGGCGGGCCGGACAGGCTGGGCTCGAGGGCCTGCCGCCCCGGATCGTCTTCTTCGACGGTCTGTGCGCCATCTGCGATCGGACCGTGGACTGGCTGCTCGAGCGAGACGCGACCGGCCACTTCCGCTTCGCGACCCTCCAGGGCGAGACCGCCCGCCGAGTGGCGGCCGCCCTGCCCGGCCG
>JAPUKG010000276.1 GCA_027295775.1 Pseudomonadota bacterium | reverse complement strand
GTCGGGTTTCCGGGCGATGTGCGCATCATTCGAACCGATGCCTGCGGGGACGTCTTCGTCTAGTCCTCGAACACGTAGCCGAGAGCGCGCAGCAGCCACACTAGAGGCCAGGCACAGCACCGCTAGAGCGAAGACGAGTGTGAGCCGCACGCGCCGAGTGTAGAATAGGGCGGAGCCGAGGAAGAGATGGAATCACGCGCACGGCTCGTTCTCGCCCTGCTGGTCGTCTCCCTCCTCGCGGTCGGTGCGAAGTGCGGCGGCGGGGCGGGCACGATCATCATCTTCGAGCCCGATCCCGGCGATCTCTTCGACGAAGCGCCGATCGTCGTCTCGGCACGCCTGTCGAGCAACTTCGCGCCGGGCACCGTGCAGGTGCGGGTCAACGGCGTGGACCTGATCGAAGCCCTCGGGCTCTTGCCCCCGTTTCAGGGCGCGGGAGGAGTCGTCCAGGTCGGCGCCGACTTCGTGACCGTCTCGAACTTCGACTTCGTCGTCGGAGCGCAGCATCGGGTCGATCTGGAGATCGATGGGCTCTCTCCCGACGACCACGTCCTCGACGTCAAGGGCTTCAACGTCGAGCTCGGGCACCAGGTCACCCGGGTCGTGGAGTTTACCCTGGTGGACTTCTTCACCCAGCAGGCGCACGTGGTGGCCGCGGCCGGTCTGCCCGCGGGCCCGGAGCCCATCGGCGGCGGCGGCGGCTCGCTGGCGAACGCGACCCTGGGCGAGCCCCGGGCGGCCCCGCCGGTCGGGGTTCCGGACGGCTCCGAGCTCCGCTCGGGATTCGTCGAGGCGGCCGAGGCGCTGATCGCCGGCGGCAACTGACCGCCATTCCGCGAGCCCCACGCCCAAGAGCCCGGGGCCCCCGCTATCCTGCCGCCTCCATGAGTCGCAGGACGTTCGCGATCGCGGCGGCGTGGTCGGCCCTCGTTGCCCTCGCGGCCTGCGACCCGGCGCCCGAGACCGCGCAGCCCGAGGCGCCCCTGCGCAACGTGCTGCTGGTCACCGTCGACACCCTGCGCGCCGACTACATCCACGCCTACGGCTTCCCGCTCGAGAACACGCCCCAGATCGACGCGCTGGCCGCGCGCGGCGTGCTCTTCGAGAACGCGCTCGCCGCCGCCAGCGCCACCGCCCCCTCCCACGCCACGATCATGACGTCCCGCTATCCGCGCGAGCACTCGATCGGCGCCGTGAATGGCGGCAGCCGCCTCGAGGGTGGCGAGACCCTGGCCGAGCGCTTCCGGGCGTCGGGTTACGATACCGCGGCCTTCGTGGGCAACTTCGTGCTGCGTCCGCGGATCGGACTCGACCGGGGCTTCGCCCTCTACGATGCCGAGCTCCCCACCCGGGAGCTGAATCGCGAGAGGTTCTTCGAGCGCGACGCCGAGGCCACCACGCTCCGAGCCATCGACTGGCTGCGCAACCCGCGCCCCGACGGAGCGCCCTTCTTCCTGTGGGTCCAGTACCAGGATCCCCACGGACCCTACACGCCGCCCTCCTCCTACCTCGAGTCGTTCCCCGAGGTCGCCGGGGCCCGCGCGCGACCCCTCGCGCCGCTCGACGGAAACTCGGGCGTCGGGGGCATTCCGCGCTACCAGAAGCTCGAGGGCGTCGATCGGGTCTCCGAGTACCTTGACCGCTACGCCGCCGAGATCGCCTACGCGGACCACTGGATCGGCCGGCTCCTCGAGGCTGCGGAGCAAGAGGGTGCCGAGCGGGGCACGGTGATCCTGCTGACCGCGGACCACGGCGAGAGCCTGGGGGAGAACGGCTTCTACTTCCAGCACGGGCACGCCACGACCCCCGAGCTCGCCCGGAGTCCGTTCGTGCTGGTGGCGCCGGGCCTGGCGCCGGCGCGCCGGCGCGAGGCCGTGCACCACGTCGACGTCACGCCCACCCTGCTCGAGCTCGCGGGACTGCCCGTGCCCGTCGACGCGAGCGGACTCTCGCTGGCCCCGTTCGTCGTGAGCAGCCAGCCGATCCCGGAGCGCGTGCTCTTCTGCGACATCGGCCGCGAGACCAGCGCCTACGCCGGCGACACCTTCCTGCGCATCCGCGGCTCCCCGAAGCTCTGGGGCGACTGGGCAGCCGGGCGTTCGGACGCGCCCGGTGGGCCGCCGGAGAGCCTGCTGGTGGTGGACGCCTATCGCCGGCAGTCGCCCGAAGACGGATGGACCGAGGTCGAACCGGAAGCGCGCCTGCTCGAGGCCGCCAAGGCGTACCTGATGAAGGCGGTCCCCATCGTCCAGGTGGCGGAGCCGACGGAAGAGGACAAGGCTCGGCTCCGCGCCCTGGGATACCTGCCCCCGGAGCCCGAAGACCCCCGGCCACAGGCCGGGCGCCCGGGCGGCTAGGAGAGCCAGCTCGCGACACGGCGGCGGTAGGCCTCCACGTCGTCGCGCCCGATCACGAACAGCTCGCCCAGTCCCCGCCCCGAGCTGCGCACGAACACCGCCGTGATCAGCGCGGCCTCCAGGGAATAGGAAACGAGGCTCGCGGCGGCGGCGCCCGTGATTCCCCAGATCGGAATCCACCACAGGTTGAGGCCGATGTTCACCGCCACGGAGACCCCCTGAGTCGCAATGTTCACCTGCTGGCGATCGATCCCAGCGAAGTACCGGCCAAGGACACTGTAGATGCCGAGGAGCGCCGTTCCGGGCAGCAGGATGGCGAAGGGAGCGATCGAGGCCGCGTAGGGCTCGCCGTAGACCAGGGGAATCAACAGCGGAGCCACTGCGCCGAGCAGGAGCACGGTTCCGGCCAGGAGGACGGTCGACTGCCGCGACACCGTGCAGACGAGGCGCGCCGCTTCCCGCTCGGGAAGGCCGGCCACTTCGGGGAAGGTCGCCGCTGCGAACGCGCCTGGGGCCAGCTTGACGCGCTCGATCACGCCGACGGCAATCGCGTAGTAGGCCACCTGGGCGGGATCAGCCAGCAGGAAGGCGAGCATGAAGACGTCGATCCGCTCGTGGAGCATTCCCGCCAGTGCCTGGAAGCGGCTCTTCAATCCGAAGCGGAGCCCGTCTCGGAGCTCCGCTCCGCGCAGACGCCAATTGATCCCCGTGTGGCGGACCACCGCACCGATCAGGCCCGCCGTCAATGCCAGCCGCAGGGCCACGAGCGCGGCGAGCACGCCGGCCAGCGTGCCACTCCCGAAGACCAGAACGCCGGTGACGACGAGAAGCGATCCGGCGCTGTGCAGGAAGCCGTTCCAGTTCTGGATCGGAAACCGATCGATGCCCCGAGCGATGGCGGAGTAGAAGAAGGTCAGGAGGTGGAGCGGAATCAGCAGCGCCGCCAACGCCAGCAGCGTCGGGGAGGCGTCGTTCAGGAGCCGCTTCGTGATCACCGGCTGGAACGCGGCGCACAGGCCGAGAATCAGGGCCGAGAGGACGACCGCTGTCGCGAGGGACGCACCGGCCACGCGGGCGGGCTGGACGCCCCGCCGCCGCAGCAGGTGGATCGACGCTGCCGGCCACCCGAAGCGAGCCAGCGCCGCGCCCAGCATCGCGAACGCCGTGACCACCGCGTACAGCCCCCGGTCCTCCACCGACAGGAAGCGCGCCAGCAGGATGCTCGTGGCGAGCCCGATCGGAATTGTCACCGCCGAGGTGAGCAACATTCCGGCAACGTTGCGCAGGAGACTCATCGGCGCGCGCGTCGACCTCGGTTCAAGCGGGCTCGAGCAGCGAGCGGTAGAGCGCAGCGTAACGCTCTGCGCGGCCCGCGATGGAGAAGGCCTCCAGAATCCGCTTGCGGCCGGCTGCACCCATGGCGCGCCGGCGCTCCTCGTCCGGCAGCAGGTCGGAGATGGCTGCGGCCAGGGCTTCGGGGGTCCGCTCCGGCAGCAGGAACCCCTCCTCCTCGGAGCGGATCACGTCTCTCGCGATCCCGGGCAGGTCGGTCATCAGGGTCGGGACCGCGCACGCCATGGCCTCCAGGATGCTGTTGGGGAGCCCCTCGGTGAGCGATGGCAGGACGAACAGGTCCGCCGCCTGGAGACGGGTCTCCACGCCGTCGACCCGGCCCGCAAAGTGGACGCGCTCCCGAATGCCGAGCGCGTCGATGCGGCGGTCCAGCTCTTCGCGAAAGAGACGGTCCTCGGGGGTCAGGTCGCGCGGGCCGACCAGGAGCAGGTGCGCCTCCGGAACCGCTGCCAGGACCGCGGGCCACGCCTCGACCAGAGTGTCCACACCCTTCCGGGCCATGATGGCGCCCACGAAGACGGCCAGGCGCCCCGACGGCGGCAGGCCGAGGCGCTCGCGCAGCCGGCGACGGGCTTCTGGATCGCGGTCGGAGTCGGGGAGGGGCCGGAAGAGCTCCGTGTCGACCCCGACGGGGATCTCCGGGATCCGCTCGGGCGGAATTCCGGCGGAACGCGCGGCCTCCGTGAGAGCGGAGGAGAGGCTCGCCACGCGATCCGCCCGCTTCCAGATGGCGAGCTTCAGCGCGCCGAAGCGCAGAGCGGCGATGCTCGCCGGGTCGTCGTCGCCCAGCATGACCATCTCCACGACGACTCGCTTGTGCAGGAGCCGTGCCGCGAGGATTCCCGTGTAGCAGTGCCAGGAGATTCCGACCACGTGCAGCACGTCCCAGTGCCGCCGCGTCGCCAGCAGATGCAGGAAGGCGCTCGCGCCGAAGCAGGCCATGCGCAACGAGGGAGTCCATCCCACGGCTGGAAGTCGGCGTATCGCGACGCCATCGACGGCCGCGCGCTTCGGCTCGCCGGGAATCGCTGCGGTGACCACCGCGACGTCGACCCCATGCGATCGCAATCTCGGCAGGCATCGCCGCATCTGAAGGATGTGTCCACCGTAGAGCGGGTGGAAGCGCGCCATCACCACCCGGACGCGAGGAACGAGAGGCCGGGATCCCTCTTCCGACTCCGTCCGGGAAGGGTTCGCCACGTCGCTTCGGAGTATACCCGGAAGGCACCGTGGTAGACTGCCGCGCATGTGCGGAATCGCCGGGGTCTTTCACATGGAGGAGACCTCTCCGGTCCAGCCCGAGACCATCGATCGCATGGTCGATCAGCTCCTCCACCGCGGACCGGACGCGCGCGGCGCACGTGTCTACAGCGGGGCCGCACTGGGACACACACGACTCTCGATCCTCGACCTCCGTCCTGAGGCGAACCAGCCCTTCGAGTTCGACGACGCAGGGCTGGCCATCACCTACAACGGCGAGATCTTCAACTACGTGGAGCTTCGCGAAGAGCTCGAAGGGCGCGGACACCGCTTTCGGACGTCGTGCGATACCGAAGTGCTGCTCCACTGCTACGCCGAGTGGGGCGAGCAGGCCGTGGAGCGCCTCAACGGGATGTGGGCATTTGCCATCCTCGACCGGCAACGCGACCGGTTGTTCTGCTCGCGCGACCGCTTCGGCATCAAGCCCTTCACCTATGCCCGCACGGGCGGCCGGCTGCTGTTCGCCTCGGAGATCAAGGCGCTCCTGGCGGCGGAGCCGGGCCTGGCCTCTCCCTGCTGGAGCGCTCTCGCGATGCTGCTCGGCTCCACCCGCGGCTACCGGCTCGAGGAATCGTGCTTCGAGGGCGTATGGAGACTGCCCCCGGCCCACAACCTCGTCGTCACCCGGGAAGGCATGCAGCTCCGTCGCTACTGGGACTACCCCGAGGACATCGACGAGTCCCTCTCGATGGAGGACGGCGCCGGGCTCGTCCGCGAGCTCCTCACCGATGCGATCCGCCTTCGCATGCGGAGCGACGTTCCGGTCGGCAGCATGCTCTCCTCGGGAGTGGACTCCTCCTCCATCGTCTGCCTGCTTCCATCCGCCCGTCTCCGATCCGACGACGCGCCGCACCAGACCTTCAGCGCCGCCTATCCGGGGGAACGGATCAACGAGGCGGAGCGTGCGGGAGCGCTCGCGCGCGAGCTGGGCATGGAGTCGAACGAGGTGCCGGCGCTGCCGGACGACTTCCTTGCGACGCTCGAGCGCTGCATCGGCCATCTGGAGGGGCCGAACCGCGAGCCGGCCGTGCTGCCCGTCTGGAACATCATGAGAGCCGCGCGCCGCAAGGTGACGTGCCTGCTGGACGGCCAGGGAGCGGACGAGCTGTTCGCGGGCTACGCCGAGGCCTGCTTTCCCTTCGCGCTGTTCGACCTGGCGAGGCGTGGCCGGATCGCCGAAGCCGCGCGAGAGCTGCGCGATCAGATCAGCGGCCTGGGCGCCCGCACCGCGCTCGGCTGGCTGGCGCGCACCGCGGTTCCGGCGGGTCAACGCGTGCTCTCCGCCGCGCGCGGCGAGGCCCGGGTCTACACGGGTCCGCTCGCGGCGGCGCCACCCGGCATGGCCGATCGCAGCGACTCGCTGCCGTCCATCCGGGAGAAGCTGACCGCCGAGCTGCGCCGCCAACACGAGGGAAACCTGGCGCACCTCCTCCACTACGGCGACGCCCTCTCCATGGCCCACTCGATCGAGTGTCGCCTGCCATTCATGGACTATCGACTGGTCGAGG
>JAPUKG010000275.1 GCA_027295775.1 Pseudomonadota bacterium | reverse complement strand
CGGCGTCGACCAGTCGATACTCACGCATGGGCGATCTCCATCGTTTTTGACGATCCGTCAAAAACTAGCCCAGTCTGCTGAACTTCGCAGGCCTACCGGCCTGCTGCGCGGTCGCGTTTGGGCTCCGGGGTCTCAACCCCCGCCGTGCACGCTCCCTTGCCGCATCGGGCCCAGCCTGGGCAAGCATGGCCCCCCGTTGCCTCTGAGGCACTGACCCCCAACGGAAGGTTGTTCCGCCCCATGACGCGAAGCGCTTCACCACGAAGTTCAGAAGGATCGGTCAGGAGATCTGAATGCGGTAGTTGCCGGCTTCGTCCAGCTCGGCGGTGTGGCCGGGATAGAGGACGATGGTGGTGAAGCGCTCTTCCACGATGGCGGGCCCCTCCAGCCGGTGGCCGGAGCCCAGGCGGTCGCCATCGTAAACCGGAGTGTCGACGAAGCGGCCGTCGAAATAGGCGGAGCGGCGGCCGCGAAGCGCGGCCTCGGCGGACGCGCCGAGCGCGGGGTAGCGAACGCGCGGGGGCTTCACCGTTCGGCCGACGGCGTGGAGGCGAACCGCGCGGATGATGGGCTCCTCCTCGCGGACGGCGTAGGCATGGAGCTCTTCGTGCAGGTTGTGGAAGCCCTCGATCGTGTCTGCCACGCCGGCTTGGGTCATGCGGCCGTCGCGGAGGACCGCGAGGACGGACATGTCGAAGTTCTGGCCGGGGTAGCAGATGTTCAAATAGCGCTCGAACTCGATGTCCGAATCGCCCAGCCCGGCGAGGCTGAGCTCGCTTCGGGCTCGCGCCTCCATGTCGTCCAGCAGGGCGTTCACCCGGGCCGCTTCGGCGCGGCCCGCGGGCGTGATGTAGGAGCTCTGGATGTCCACCACGTAGTCCGCCACCAGGAGGCCCAGGGCGGAGAACGCGGGCGAGGTCTTGGGCACGATCAGCTTCGTGATGCCCAGCTCCTCGGCCTGCTTGCCGGCATGGACCGGACCGTTCCCCCCGTACACCACCAGCGAGAAATCGCGCGGGTCGAAGCCCGCCTCCGAGGACACTCGGCGGATCGCGTTGGCCATGTTGGCGTTGACGATGCGGAAGATGCCGTGGGCCGCCTCGACCGCGTCGAGCCCGAGCGGCACGCCCACCTGCTCCAGCACCGCCTCGCGCACGCCGTCCGTCGTCAGCTTGAACTCGCCGCCGCACAGGGCCTCGGGATTGATGTAGCCGAGCAGCAGGTTCGCGTCGGTCACGGTGGCGGCGGTCCCGCCGCGCCCGTAGCAGAGGGGTCCCGGCTCGGCGTTGGCGCTCTCGGGTCCGACGCGGAGCGCTCCGGCCTCCACCACCGCGATCGATCCGCCACCCGCGCCGATCGAGTGCATCTCCACCATGGGCAGGCCGACCAGGTAGCGATGCTGCCAGTTCCAGAAGCTCTTGATCGTCGGCTGGCCGCCCTTGATCATGCACACCTCGTAGCTGGTACCGCCCATGTCGATGGCGATGATGTCCTCTTCGCCGGCCTCCACCGCCAGGGCCGCGGCGCTCATGGCGCCGCCCGTGGGGCCCGAGCCCAGGGCGGCGACGGCTCTTTTGGCCAGAAACTCGGCGGTCATGATCCCGCCGTTCGACTGCATGATCAGGAGGTCGCGGCCGTAGCCCGCGTCGCGCAGGGAGCCCTCCAGCCGCTTCAGGTAGGTCTCCACCCGCGGACCGACGTACGCGTCGACCAGCGTGGTCGAGGTGCGCTCGAATTCCGGCGCCGTCGGCATCACCTCGTGGGAGAGCGAGATCCTCGCATCCGGGCACTCCTCCGCGATCAGCTCGCGAACCCGCTTCTCGTGTACCGGGTTCACGAACGAGAAGAGCAGGCACACGGCGATCGATTCGACGCCCTGGAGGCGCAGCCGGCGCAGCGCCGCGCGGGTGGCGTCCTCGTCGAGCTCCCGGCGCACGGTACCGCGGAAGTCCAGCCGCTCGGGCACTCCGAAGCGGCGGCGACGGGGCGCGATGGGCACGGGCGGCGGAGCGGACGGGTCCCAGATGTCCTCCTTGTAGCCCCGCCGGATGTCGATCTCGTCGCGGTGGCCCTCGGTGGTGATCAGACCCGTCACCGCCCCGTTCATCTCGATCATGGTGTTGTCGGCGGTGGTGGTGCCGTGGACGATCAGCTCGGTGTCGGCCAGCAGGCGCGCGAGGTCCACGCCGCGTCCCTCGGCGAACGTCTGGAGCCCCTGCATCACGGCCCGCGACTGGTCATCGAGACTGGTGGGGACCTTGAAGAGCTCCAGGGTGGCGTCGTCGGTGACGACGATGAAGTCGGTGAAGGTTCCGCCGACGTCGATCCCGATGCGGTGGGTCATGACTCGGAGCGCTGCGCCGCCCGGCGCCTCTCGGTCGCCTGCTCGTCCACCTGGAGGGTGTAGTCGTCGAAGCGCCCGGTGAATACGAGGCCGTAGTCCGCCTCGGCGGACTCCAGCGATACGAGCTCGTCGAGTACGTCTTCCAGCACCTTCTGGGGCTCGCGCTCCAGGGGATCGCCCCAGCCTGCGCCACCGCCGTAGAGGTACTCGAAGCCCTCTCCCGCCGCGTGGGGCACTGCGTTCGCCATGATGGGCACCTCCTCGGCGGTGGGCGTCTCGTAGCGGATGGTCAGGTGGTTCGGGGAGCCGTCGCGCCCGCCGGCGACGCCGGCCATCGGGTATTTGATGCCCACCATGTACGTGGAGATCGTCGAGTCGGCGAGCACGCGCTTCACCACCCGCGATCCCGGGCAGCCTCGCCACTGGCCGGCGCCCCCGCTGTCGATCTGGTAGTCGCAGCACTCGTGGAGCACCGGGTTGATCGATTCGTTGATCTCGGCGGTGGCCCGGATCAGGTTTCCGAACGAGGCGGGCATCGAGCCCCAGCCATCCTGGCCCTTCACGGCGTTGCAGTACGCCGCCAGGCAGTCCACCGAGTGGTCGAAGAACACCTGGCCAGTCTCCGGATGCGTGCCATAGATGACCGTGGGCATGCCGAGCTTGTAGATCTGGGGGCAGCTCCGCTCCGGCAGCACCTCGCCCAGTGCCTTCGCGATCGCCTCCCCCACCTCGACGCCCGGGTGATGGGTCCCGGCCGCCACCGTCTTGCCCTCGTGCGGGTTCAGCACGCAGCCCTTGGGTACGACCAGCTCGATCGAGTCGAAGAAGCCCTCGTTCTTGGGGATGCTCGGGTCCATCATCGTCGCGAGCTGGGCCACCACGTAGCCGCGGGTGTTGCCGAACGACGAGTAGGCCTTGAGATCCTGCCGCTCGTCCGAGCCGGTGAAGTCCACCATGAGATTGGAGCCGTTCACCGTAACCTTCACGTGCACGTGGATGTCCTGATTGCCCACCGGGTCGTGGTCCACGTAGGCATCGGCCTCGTACTCGCCATCGGGCCAGGAGGCCACCTCCTCCTTGAAGCGGCGTTTTGCGTACTCGATCGAGTGCTCGACGGCGGCGTTCACGGCGTCGAGCCCGAATTTGCCCACCAGCTCGCCCAGGCGTCGCGCCCCGAGCTGGGCCGCTCCGATCTGGGCGCGCAGGTCCCCCATGAAGGTCGGGGTCCGGTTGTTGATCTTCAGCATGTACAGGATGTCGCGGCGCTCGACGCCCCGGTCGTAGAGCTTGATGGCGGGGATGCGCACGCCCTCGGCCCAGATGTCCAGGGCTTCGGCGTTGTAGCCCCCGGGCATGCCGCCGCCGGTATCCGCGTGGTGACACTGGATCGAGGCAATCAGCACCAGCTCGTCGTCCAGCACAACGGGCGCGAAGACGTTGTAGTCCGGGAGATGCCCGCCGCCGTGGTACGGATCGTTGGCCAGCAGGACGTCGCCCTCGTTCAGCCCCTCCTCTGCGAAGAACTCCAGGGCGAAGCGCACGGGCAACGTCGACGAGAGCATGAACTGCGGGATGCCCACCGAGAGCGCCGCCAGGCGGCCGTTGCTGCCCAGGATGGTCGCGTTGCGCTCGTTGGATTGGTTCAGGATTGGCGTGGTCGCCGTGAGGGAAACGTGGGTCGCCATCTCGTAGGCCACGGTCTCCATGGCGCCGCGGATCACCTCGGCGGTAATCGGGTCGGTGGTGGCGTCTGACGCGGACTGGCTCTGGGCCATGATGGGCTCCCCCGCCCAATTATTTGACGGTCCGTCAGAAGAGTCAAGTTCAGTAGGATGGCGGGCCATGGCGATCCAGCGAATGTCCCACATCGGAATCTGCGTGGCGGATCTCGAGCGTTCGCTGCGCTTCTATCGGGACGGCCTGGGCTTTCGCGAGACGTCCTCGCTGGACGTATCGGGCCAGCCGGCCGAGACGCTGCTCGAAATCGAGGGCGTCCGCCTGCGGGCGGTCTACCTCGAGCGCGACGGCACGTGTATCGAGCTCCTCCACTACGAGCGCCCCGGCCACGCCGGGGACGGCACGCCCCGTCCGATGAACGGGCTGGGCCTGACCCATCTGTCCCTGCGCGTGGACGACCTGGACGCCGTCCTGGCGCACCTGGAGACGTTCGGCGCCCGGACCCTGAAGCAGACGCGCACGACCAATCCGGCGCTGCGCGCGGACGCGATCTTCGTGCTCGATCCCGACGGCACGCGCGTCGAGCTGGTCGTGGCGTAGAATCCGGGCATGGACCGCCTCCACAGCCACTCCCTGGGTGATCTCCTTCGTGAGCACCGCCGCAGCCATCCCGTCAAGACCGCCGTAGTCTGCGGGAGCCACCGATCCACCTACGCCGAGCTGGACGAGCGCGTGAACCGCCTGGCCCAGGCGCTCCGCGCAGCCGGCTTCGTCGAGGGAAGCCGCATCCTCTGGCTCGGCCAGAACTGCCACCGGATCCTCGAGGCGTTGCTCGCCGCGGCAAAGCTGGGCGGCGTCCTGTGCCCAGTCAACTGGCGCCAGAGCCCGGACGAGCTCGCCTTCGTCATCGCCGACGTGAAGCCGCAGATCGTGCTGTGGCAGGAGGAGGAGATCGGCGAGAGCGTCGGGCAGGCGCGCAAGCAGAGCGCCGATGACGCGCTCTGGCTCCAGCACGACGACAGCGGCCACGGCGCGGGAAGCTACGAGGCATTCCTCGCGTCGGGCGCGGAGACGGACCCCGACGTGGCCGTCGACCCCGCCCTTCCCGTCCTCCAGATGTACACGGCGGCGTTCAGCGGCCGCCCCAACGGCGCGCTGCTGAGCCACACGGCCCTGCTGCTCCAGGGGCTCGTCATCTCCAAGCTCCAGGACGTGGATGGCGAGTACGTCTACCTGAACTGCGGGCCGCTCTTCCACATCGCGACGTTCATGACCACCCTCGCCACGCTCGTCTGGGCCGGAACCAACGTCTTCACCCGCCGGGTCGAGGCGGAGGAGCTGTGCCGTCTGATCGATGCAGAGCGCTGCACGGGCGCCTTCATCATCGGGCCGGCGATGCAGCAGGTAATCGAAGCCAACGCCGAGGGCCGCTACGACCTGTCGAGCCTGCGCAGCTTCCGCGCCACGCCCGAGTGGAACGAGATGACGACGGAGGACACCAGTCCCTGGGGCCGCAAGCCCGGCGGCTACGGCCAGACCGAGGTCACCGGCATGCTCACCCTGACCGCCCTGGGGATGGATGCCGTTGGAACCCACGGGCGGCCGTCACCCCTGGTGCAGGTGCGGATCGTCGATCCCGACGGGAACGAGGTCGCGCCGGGCGACACCGGCGAGATCGTGGCGCGCGGCCCCACGCTGATGGACGGCTACCTCGACCGCGACGAGCTCAACGCCGAGCGCCAGGCCGGCGACTGGCACCACACGAACGACCTGGGGCGGCGCGAGGCGGACGGGTCGCTGACCTTCATCGGTCCGCGCACCCGGCTCATCAAGTCCGCAGCCGAGAACATCTACCCCCTCGAGGTGGAGCAGTGTATCGCGTCCCACCCGGCGGTCGTGGAGTGCGCGGTCATCGGCGTCCCCGATCCCGTGTGGACCCAGAGCGTCGTGGCCATCGTGGTCCTGAAGGAGGGACAGAGCGCCGGCGGCGAGGAGCTGATCGAGCACTGCCGGGCGCACATCGCGTCCTTCAAGAAGCCGCGCCGCATCGAGTTCATCGATGCCCTGCCGCGCAAGGGCTTCGCCGTGGACTACGACGCGCTGGACGAGCGCTTCGAGGGCGGCGGCTATCCGGGACGAGGAGACCGACTTTAGGAGCTCATGGACATTCGCACGAAGCTCGTGTTCGCCCTGGTGGCGGCTTCCCTGGGCAGCATGCTGGCCCTGGGCGCCTTCGCCTACGGCGCCGCGCGTGACCTGTTGCGCGACGTGGCGCTCCGACAGCTCGAGGCGGTGGTGGACACCAAGAAGGAGAACCTGGAGCGGGCCGTCGTGGCCTGGCGCGACCGGGTCCAGCTGATCACCAGCCGAACCCAGCTCCGCGAGAGCCTCGAGACCTTCCGCCACAGCCCCGACGACGAGACCCTGGAGTCGATCGAGGAGTCCCTGCAGGATGCCATCGAGTCGGTGCAATCGCTGCGCGGGATCGCCGTCTTCTCGGCGTTCGGCAAGCCCGTGGCCTCCATCGGCATCGTCCCCGGGGCCGACGCGCCGGTGCGGCCGGTCACGTTCATGTGGGCTGAGGAGCCGGTGATGTACGAGGACGTGTTCCTGGATCCGGCCGGCACGCTGCTGATCACGTTCATCTCACCGATCCGGCTGCGCGGACAGCTCCTGGGCGCGGCCAAGGTGGCGCTCCGTGCCGACGAGCTGATCGACGTGACCGACGACTACACGGGACTGGGAGAGACCGGCGAGACGCTGATCGCACAGCTGGACGACGACGGGAACGCGGTCATTCTCAATCCCCTGCGCCACGACCCCGGGGCCTCCATGATCCGGCGCGTCTCCGCGGAGCACACCGAGGACCCCACGCTGCAAGCGGCCCTCGGCAACGAGGACACCTTCGAGAGCGGCGCCGTGGACTATCGGGGCCAGGAAGTCTGGGCGGCCACCCGCTTCCTCGAGGAGTTCGGATGGGGTCTGGTGGTGAAAGTCGACACCGCGGAGGAGACGCGCCCCGTGATCGAGTTCCGCAACACGCTGGCCAAGCTCGCGCTCTCGCTCTCGGCCTTCGCGATCGTCGGCGGGATCGGGTTCGGGATCTACTTCGCCCGCCCGATTCGCGAGCTGGCGGACGTCGCCCGGCGCATTCGCCAGGGCGAGCTCGACCTGCGGGCCAAGACCGGCACTGACGACGAGGTGGGCCTGCTGGCCGAGACCTTCAACCAGATGACCGAGGAGCTGGTCCGGAGCAATCGCACGCTGGAGCAGCAGATTCGCGACGGGAATCGCGCCGGCTCCGCAACGGGCGGTGGCGGCACCGGCTCGTGATGCTCCTCGAGCTCTTCGGGGGGCTCACCTACCTGTTGCTCTGCGGGGACCTGCTGGTCCGGGGGTCGGTCGCCCTGGCCAAGCGGGCGGGGATCTCCCCGATGGTCGTCGGCCTCACCGTGGTGGCCTTCGGAACCTCGGCGCCGGAGCTCTTCATCTCGCTGGGGGCGGTCTTCAAGGGCCATCCGGGCGTGGCGATCGGGAACATCGTGGGGAGCAACATCGCCAACGTGCTGCTCGTGCTGGGCGCGCCGGCGATCCTCTACCCCACCCTCTGCAACCAGGCCTCACTGGCGCGCGACACGGCGATCATGCTGTCGGCCACCCTCGCCTTCGGACTCCTGTGCTTCCTCGGCCCAATCGGCCCCGTGCAGGGCGGACTGATGTTCGCCGCCATGCTGTTCTTGATCGTGCGGATGGCCCGGCGCGAGCGGGGCGAGCCGGACGCCGAGGCGGCCGCCGAGCAGGAGCTGGAACGCGGGCTGGGCCTCCCGACCCGTCGTCGGATGATCGTGCTCTTCATCGGACTGGGCGCCGCGGGCCTGCCCCTGGGCGCTCAGCTCATGGTGGACGGCGCCGTGCAGCTCGCCCGGAGCGCCGACGTCTCCGACGCCACCATTGGGCTGTCCATCGTCGCCCTGGGAACCTCGCTGCCGGAGCTGGCGACGACGATCGTCGCCGCGCTCCACCGACACTCGGACGTGGCGCTCGGCAACGTGCTGGGGAGCAACCTGTTCAACATCCTGGCGATCATGGGGATCACGGCCATGGTGGCGCCCCAGGCGATCCCGGTGCCGCCCTCGCTCTTGCAGTTCGATCTGTTCGTGATGACGGGCGCCGCCCTGATACTGGCGTACTTCGCGTTCACCCAGCGGACCATCGGCCGAACGGCGGGCATCGCGCTGGTCATCGGCTACGCGTCCTACCTCGCGGTCCTGTTCACCCTGTCCGCCAGTCCCGCAATCCCGGCGCCATGAAGGCCCCGCTGGCGGGCCGTGTGGCCCTGGTGACCGGCGCGTCGAGCGGGATCGGCCGCGCCACCGCCGAGGCCTTCGTCCGGGCCGGCGCTCACGTCGCCCTGCTGGCGCGGCGTGTGGAGCCGCTCGAGGCCGCGGCCGCCGCGCTGGGCGAGCAGGCCCTTCCGGTAGCGGCTGACGTGGGCGATCCGGTCTCCGTTCGCCGCGCCTTCGAGGTCGTCTCCGCGCGCTTCGGGCATCTGGACGTCCTGGTCAACAACGCAGCGGTTGGCCGTCTCGATGCCGTCGCGCAGGCGAGCGACGAGGATCTCCGGCTGCAGGTCGAGACGAACTTCCTCGGGGCCGTCCACTGCATCCGGTGCGCCACGCCCCTGCTCGAGAGCCGCCGCGGACTGATCGTGAACGTGTCGTCGGACTCGGTGGCGCGGCCCTACCCGGGCCTCGTCGTGTACGCCGCCACCAAGGGCGCACTCGAGGTGCTGACCCTGGGCTTGCGGCGCGAGCTTCGCGATCGCGGCATTCGCGTCGGGCTCGTTCGCGCCGGACCGACCGCCACCGAGTTCGCCCGGGAGTGGGACCCGGAGCGCGCGCGGGGCGCATTCGCGCGGTGGCGGGCGGAGGGCGACCTCGATCCCGAGCGCGTCGTCTCGCCCGAACTGGTGGCGAGCGCGATTCTCGCCTGGGTCTGCGAGCCCACCTCCGACCTGGTGGAGGTGGGCTGATGCAGATCGCGGTCATCGTCTGCTTCTACGGGCTCGTCCTCGCCGTGGGCCTCTGGGCGACGCGGGTGTCTCGCCGTGAATCGGGAACCGCCGATCTCATCCTCGCGGGCCGGAATCTCCCGCTCACCGTCGGGCTCCTGACCATGACGGCCACCTGGGTGGGCGGGGGCTACATCAACGGCACCGCCGAGGCTGTCTACGACGGTGCGCGCGGACTGCTCTGGGCCCAGGCGCCCTGGGGCTACGCGCTCAGCCTCGTGCTGGGCGGGCTCTTCTTCGCTCGCATCATGCGGCGGCACGAGTTCACGACCATGCTCGATCCGTTCGAACGACGATACGGAGCGCGCGTGGCCGCCGTGCTCTTCGTCCCGGCCCTGATCGGCGAGGTCTTCTGGAGCGCGGCGATCCTGGCGGCGCTCGGCACCACCTTCGGCACCGTCCTGGACACGCCCTTCGCCCCGTCGATCGTCCTCTCGGCAGCGGTCGTGATCGTCTACACCATGTTCGGAGGGCTGCGCGCAGTGGCCTACACCGACGTGGTTCAGCTCCTCCTGATCGGCGTGGGTCTGGCGATCGCGATCCCGTTCGCACTCGAGCACTCGGGAGGACTCGAGCGTGTCCTGTCGAGCTACGCCACCGAGTTCGGAGCCAAAGCCCGGCCCTGGCCCTCGGCCGACCTCGGCGGCGAGCTCTGGACCTGGCTCGACTTCGCCCTGCTGCTCGCCCTGGGTGGCGTGCCGTGGCAGGTCTACTTCCAGCGCGTACTCGCGTGCCGCGACGAGCGCTCGGCTGCGCTGATGTCGCTGGGCGCCGCGGGAGGATGCCTCGTCCTGGCCGTCCCGGCGGTGTTGATCGGCGCGATCGGCGCGACCGCGGACTGGTCGGCGGTCGGGGTCCCGGCGCCCGAACCCGCGCTGGTGCTCCCGCAGGTGCTCCGGCACTGGACGCCGCCGATCGTCGCGACCATCGGACTGGGAGCGGTCGCGGCGGCGGTCATGTCCTCGGCGGATTCCTCGATTCTGTCGGCGTCGTCGCTCTTCGTCTGGAACCTGTATCGGCCACGCCTGCGCCCCGACGCGTCGCCGCAGGAGATGCGGACCGTCCTGCGGGTCGCGATCGCCGTGGTCGGCATCGCGGCCACGGCCCTCGCGCTCCAGGTCCGGAGCGTCTACGCCCTCTGGACACTCTGTGCGGACCTGGTCTACGTGATCCTCCTCCCCCAGCTCGTGATGGCGCTCTGGTTTCGGCGCGCCAACGGGATCGGCGCGCTCGCGGGAGTCGTCACGGCCGCCGCGCTGCGGCTCGGGGGCGGCGAGCCGCTCGTGGGCCTGCCCGCCTGGCTGCCCTACCCCGAGCACTTCCCGTTTCGGACGGCCGCCATGCTCGCGGGCCTCGGGACCATTCCCCTGGTCTCGCTGGCCACGGCCCGTCTCCAGCTCCCGCGGCCCCTGGCGAGACCCCGTTGACGCCTGGCCTGCGCGCGGATGGAACCGTGATCCGCCGCGCGCGGCTGCGCGCCGAGCGCTAGCTCGCGCCGGGCGTGTTCGCGGAGGACGCGAAGCGGGCCAGGTCGAGGTCCTGGCGCACCTCGCCGCTCATGGCGGCCAGGCCCGCGTCGAGCGGGATACCGGTGGCGTCGGCAATCCGGTCGACCACGTTGAAGGCGCCGATCACCGCTGCGGCGTCGACGAAGGCCTCGGGGGTCAACACAGCGCGCAGGGCGTCGCGCTCCCGCGCAAGCGCCGCCTCGTCGTCGCCCATCACGGCCTCGGTGAAGGCCACCAGCCGCGCCCCGTGCTCGACGCCGCCGTCGCCCTCCACGCCTCCGTTCACCGCCTCGAGGTCCACCTCGGTGCCGGTCGTCTGGCTGCTCACCCGGAGCAGCGTGGCGTGCGCGGCCGTTCAGTAGAAGCACTCGTTCAAGGCCGACACCCGGGCGGCCACCAGCTCGATCTGCAGTCGATCGAGGTCGCGGCGCGCATTCGGATTCGATAGGTCTGCCATGGCGACGTAGTGCGCGTCGGAGGAGCGCTGGAGGGCCCGGGCCTGCTCGGGCACGAGCGACAGGGCGCGCATGATGTTGGGCACGAACGGCAGCTTCGGGTACAGGTCCGCCTCGGCGCCATCGGCGTCGGCCACGTCGATCATGGGCACCCAGGCGACGCCCGGCTTCGCCGACGCCGGCCGGTGGCGGGAGGGCTCGCCGGGCAGGGGCTCGGGGAGGGTCGGCGGCGGCGCGCCGAGAGCGCGGGCCGTGTAGTCGATGCCGGCCAGGAGCGTGACCACGCCGATCACCTCCACGTAGGCGCCGTCGGACACGTCCGACGCCATCACCCCGTCGAACCAGGCCTTGGACAGGCGCGCGGGATCGGTGCGCACGCGGTGGATCACATCGACGACCGCTTCGGAGAGCGCGCCCAGGCTGTCGTGCTCGCCCCGAACGGCGCTGGGCGAGAGCGCGTCCTTCCGCTCCCGACAGAGCGCGCAGGTGAGCGCGTGCCGGCTCTCCGCGGCGATCGCGACTCGCTCCGCGCCGGTCCACCAGCTGCCCGGCGCGCGCAGGTGCTCCAGAAACCCGGCGTGGCTCTCGGTCAGGTCGTCGCGAACCGGAACGCCCGCAGCGGAGTAGTCGACGAGCACCATGGGGATCTCCCTCGCCTCCGAACATAGCCGGCGCCGAGGCCGCTTTCGAACCAGACGAGGAGGGTGAGAGATTCAGCCCGAGTCAGAGTACTCGCGGGCCGGCATGAAGTCGCCCCGACCCTCCGGGGTGACGTCCAGGAAGTTCCAGACCGGCGAGAGCAGGTCCATGCCGCGGAAGTGTCCCTCGCCCATGAAGGCGCAACCGGTGTAGAAGTGCCGGACCCTCCCGTCTTCGCCGCGCACGAAGACACTCACGCCCGGGAGCTGGGCCCCGTCGTCGCTCTCCATCACCAGATCGCTCTTGAAGCTCGTATCGGCGCTGGAGAGCAGGCGGAGGTGACGCCAGCCGCGCTCCCGCGCGTAGGCTCGAAACTCCGCCTCGTCGCCGGCCACCACCACTCCGAAGTTCACGCGTTGGCGCAGGTGGGGAACCACGCCGTCGTAGCCGTCGGCCCACATCGTGCACATCGGGCACGGTTCGGTCTGCTTCTTGCCGAACATGAAGTGCATCAACACCAGCGGCTTGGCGGGATCGTCGAACAGCTCGGACAGGCGCACCTCCCGGACCGGCCCGTCCTCCGGCGCTTCGCGAAACACGTAGTCGGCGACCTCGGTGCTCAGCGGGAGCGTGCGGCGCAGCTCGGCCACCCGCTCGCGCTGCTCCTTGAGCGCGATCTCCGCCTCGAGGAGCTCGGCGCAGATCCTGCGGTACTCGGGGGACTCGTTCGGCAGTCGTGTGAGGGTCATGGGGTTCCTTCCAGGTGTTCGTCGAGCCTGCGCAGAATGTCGGCCCAACCCCGCTCGTGCCCGTCGTAGCTGTCGCCGGCGGGCAGGGCCTCGTGCACGACCCGGATCCGGGTCTCGCCGTCGCCGGCGGGCTCGAGCGTTACGTCCACCCGGGTCTGGGCCTGGTCCTCGGGGAGCCACTCCGACACCCAGGTGAAGGAGAGGCGCTTCGGCGGATCGATTTCCAGGTACTCGCCGTGTTGGGCGTATTCCCGCTCTCCGAACATGACGATCCGGAAGCGGCCCCCGACGCGGAAGTCCATCTCGACCTCGGCCCGCGCGACTTCGCCGGGACACATCCAGATCCGGAGACTCTCCGGGTTGCTCCAAGCCGCAAAAACCACCTCCGGCGGCGCCGGCAGCACCCGCTCCTGCACGATGGGCGCTCGCTCCACCGTCATCGCTTCCTCCGCGACTGTGACTGCGGACGGCGACCCTTGCGCAGGAAGTCACCGAGTGCGTCCAATCGTCCCGCCCAGAACTCGCGGTAGTCGACCGTCCACCCCGCCGCCGCGCGCAACGGCTCCGCCCGCAGACGGCAGTGGTGCTCGCGGCCCTGCACCTCCCGCTCGATCAGCCCCGCCCGCTCGAGCACGCGCACGTGCTTCGAGACAGCGTTCAGGCTCATGTCGAAGGGGTCGGCCAACTCGCCCACCGTCGCTGTTCCGCTCCGCAGGCGCGCCAGGATCGCCCGCCGGGTCGGGTCGGACAGCGCCGAGAAGGTGCGATCCAGGGGCGCTGTACGTTCAACCATCAGGTTGAATAAAAGCGAATGCCGACGCATCGCGCAAGTCGCGGCCGCATCGGCCGACTCAGCGTCGGCCTCCTAGGCCGAGGGCCTGCTTCGCGACGATGCCGCGCATCACCTCGGTGGTTCCTCCGCCGATCGTCTCCCACAGGCTCTGGCGCCAGAGCAGCTGGGTGCGGCTGCCCTCGACCAGGGCTTCCGGGCCGCCGAAGTCCATGGCGGCGCGGGCGATCTCTTGACACACCAGCGTGTGGATCACCTTGTTGGCCGCCGCCTCGGCCGCCGCCGGGCGCCCCTTCTGCATGGCGTCCAGCACCTGGAGTCCGGTGGCCTCCGCCTCGAACACGCGAACGGCGAGCTCGGCCAGTCGCCCTCGCACCATGGCGTCGGACGCAAGGCCCGCCCGCTCGGTCCACGTGATCACCTCCTCCAGGTCACGCCGCACGCGCTTGGGCGGAAACTGGATGTGCCGCTCGTCGGCCAGCGCCTCCCCCATGATCTTCCAGGCACCGTCCTCCGGTCCCACGCGCTGGTCCACGGGAACCTCGACGCTGTCCAGGTGCACCTCGTTCAGCTGATCGCCGTCGAGTGTGGGCAGGGGACCGACACGCACGCCCGGCGCGTGCAGGTCGACGATCAGGAGGCTGAGCCCCGCGCCGCGGCTCTCCTGGGTCCCCGTTCGGCACAGGAGCCACAGGTAGTCCATGTCCTGGGCGTAGGACTGCCAGCACTTCTGGCCGGTGACGATGTAGACGTCGCCCCGCCGTTCCGCGCGACAGCGCAGGCTCGCCAGGTCGGAGCCCGCCTCGGGCTCGGAGTAGCCGAGCGAGAAGTGCATCTCGCCCGCGCGGATCGGCGGGAGCCAGCGCTCCTTCTGGGCATCGGTGCCACAACGGACCAGGGTGCGCGCGACGATCCCGGCGGAGAGCGGGTTGCGCGCGGCGCGGGCGGAGGCGACCTCGTCCCACAGCAGGTACTCCCGCGACGCCGCAGCGCCGAGGCCGCCGGCCTCGCGCGGCCACGCCAGGGAGAGCCAGCCACGCTCGCCCATGGCCCGGAAGAGCGCCTTCACCTTCTCCCACTTGAGACCCTGGAGGAAGAAGGCGTCCAGGTCGCGGTAGTCCGCCAGAAACTCGCGGACCTCGTGGCGGAAGAGCTCCTCCTCCGCGGAGAAGGCGTATCTCACTCGTCGTCTCCGCTACTGGAGCGCGCGCCGGGATCCGGGTTCCAGCGCGGCTCGCGCTTCTCGGCGAAGGCGCGCGGTCCCTCGCGGAAATCGGGGTGTCCCCAGTGGAGCCGCAGGAGCGCCCACGCGGATTCGAGGGCATCGCGGTAGCCGCGCTCGACGGAGCCCCACACCGCCTGCTTCGAGAGCGCCATTGCCTGGGGGGAGTTGCCGAGCATGGCGCGCGCCATCTCGCCGGCGCACTTCCGGGCGTCTTCGGGGGTGGCCACCAGCTCGTCCACCAGACCGAGCGCGTGCGCCCGAACCGCCGGCATGCGGTAGTGACGACCCATCAGGGTCATGCGCAGCGCGCTGCCCAGGGGAAGGCGCTTGGCGAGCCCCACGTTCTCGAGGGCGCCCACCATGCCCACATTCACGTGCGTGTCCATGAAGGCCGCGTTCTCGGAGGCCACGACGATATC
>JAPUKG010000274.1 GCA_027295775.1 Pseudomonadota bacterium | reverse complement strand
GTGGTGGCCGAGGCAGCCGCTGCAGCCGTTGGCCTGGTCGCGCCTTCCGTGGTTCGGTCCGCTGGGGATTCCATCCCGCAAGGCCGCCTTCGTGAACTTGCCGTCGCGATCGTAGAAGTAGGTGCCCCACCACCAGTGCTTGAGCGGATAGCCGCGGCGCTCCTCCATGGCATTGATCTCGTCGCAGGACTCGGCGGCGAAGATGTGCTGGCCCGCCCCCACCCCGACCGGCGTGCCGGTCTCGTCGAGGAGCGGATCTTCGATGTCGATGACCGTGGTCTTGCAGGTCCACGCGCGCCCGCTGCCGCAGGGCACCCCGCAGCCGTCGTCCTGGCACGACAGGTCCCGCCAGGACCAGCCCCCGACCGCCCCAACGGCGTGGGTGACCATCACGTCCGCCGTGTCCTGGAGCTCGTAGGTGACCCGCTTCACCTCGATCCCGGACACCTTCTCGTACCAGCCCTTCCCCGAGGCCTGCCCGGCGGGAGCCCCATCCACTCCGGCCGCCAGCAGGTGGGACACGGCCGAGGTGTCGGCCTGGTCGACGAAGACGTAGTGGAACGAGGTCGGCGCCGACACGTCGAGGATCCGGACGGTGGCCGGCTGGTTGCTCTGAAGCACGGCATCGACCGTGCCCCAGTCGTCCTCGACGAAGCGAAGCTCTGCCGTCGTGTACACCGGCAAGGTTCCCGCCGCAGGCGGCGACGCCGCCAGGTCCTGGGCTTGGAACGAGAGGCTCCACGCCGCCTGCCATACCAGCACGTGCTTGCCGTACTGGCCGTTGTCGTAGAACTGGATCTGCTGGGGCTTGCGGGCCCGGTGCAAGCCATGCCGGGTGATCACCACGAAGCGGATCGTCTCGCCGCTCCCCGGCCCCCCGGCGACGCCGTCGAGCCGGATCTCCACGCGCTCCCAGTCGTGGATCGAGAAGATCTGCATGGCGTGGTAGACGTGATAGACGAGCACCACGCTCTTGGCGCCGCACTCGGTGAACTCGATCGCGAAGGAGTAGAGGGTGGGCCGGATCCGCCAACTCTGCTGGTTGGAGCCGCCCTGCACGTACGACGCGAGCTGGAAGAGCCAGTTGCGCCGGTTGTTGGGGAAGGTCGCGTCGCGATCGAAGTCGAAGTTGGTGATCCAGTCGGTGCCACCCCGGCCCAGGGCTTCGTCGGCCTGCTTCAGGAGGAGCGGCGAGTAGTAGTCCAGGAGCTGGCGGCGCTGCGCATCGGTCAGGACCCAGGGCGCGGGGCAGTCCGCGGGCGGCGGGGGCTGGGGACTGACACAGCCCGCCAGCCACAGCAGACCCAGTGCGCTCCAGAGTCCGCGTCGGCCTCCGCTCACGTCAGCAGCCTATCCCCCCGGGCGCGCCCCGTGTGATCGAATTTCCCGGCTCGGGGCTGCGTCGGATGGGACAGAAACGCTGGGAATCGTGCCCAGAGGAGGTCTCGACATGAAGCGTTCGATCCTCGCCGCCGCCATTGCCACCCTGGCCGTCTGCCTCGGCGCCAGCTCGGCGCAGGCCAGCGACTTCCGCAGGGGCTTCGAAGAGCAGGCGGGGCGCATCCTCGCCAGCCACGTCGCCGCCGTGCACTACGCGGTGGTCGAAGCGCACCTGCCGAGCCACAGCGTGCACTTCCGCTGGGGCGTCCCGTTCTTCCGCCCCGTTCACCACCACTATGAGGGGTGCGGGCACGGTCACGACTACGGACACCGCCGCTCGTACGGCCACCACTACGGGGGGCACGTGTACCGAGATCGGAGCCACCACACCGGTCGCGCGAGCCACCACGGCGGGCACCGCTACCGGCACTAGCCCGGCCCGGATCAGGACTCGTAGGAGAAGATGAGCCCGGCCTCGCCCCGGTCCACGCGCACGCGGCCGCCCTTGGCCAGGGCGCCGAACAGGACCTCGTCGGCGATCTTGTCCTTGAGCTCCTTCTGGATCAAGCGCGCCAGCGGCCGCGCGCCGAAGTCCGGGTCGTAGCCCTGCTCGGCCAGCCAGCCCCGGGCCGCGTCGCTGAGCTCGATCTCGATGCGCCGCTCGGCGAGCTGCTCCTCGACCTCACGCACGAACTTGTCCACCACCCGGCCCATGACCTCGGTGCCCAGGGACCGGAAGCTCACGATCTCGTCGAGGCGGTTGCGAAACTCGGGACTGAACAGGCGCTCGATCTCCTTGCTGCCGTCTCCCCTGCGCCCACCGCCGAAGCCGATGGCGAGCTCGGCCATCTCCCGTGCCCCGGCGTTGCTCGTCATGATGAAGGTCACGTGCCGGAAGTCGGCCTCGCGGCCCTGGTTGTCGGTCAGCGTCGCGTGGTCCATCACCTGGAGAAGCACGTCGAAGAGATCCTGGTGGGCCTTCTCGATCTCGTCGAACAGGAGCACCGCGTAGGGGTGCTTGCGCACCTTCTCGATCAGGATGCCGCCCTGGTCGTAGCCCACGTAGCCGGGCGGCGCGCCGATCAGGCGCGAGATCGCGTGCTTCTCCATGTACTCGCTCATGTCGAAGCGGAGGAAGGGGACGCCCAGCGTGTTGGCGAGCTGCTTGGCGAGCTCGGTCTTGCCGACGCCGGTGGGTCCGGTGAACAGGAACGAGCCGGTCGGCCGGTCGACGCCGCCCAGACCGGCGCGCGAGCGCCTGATCGCCCGCGCCACGGTCGACACGGCCTGTTCCTGGCCGTAGACCACCTTCTGGAGATCCGCCTCCAGGCTCTCCAGGAGATCGCGGTCGGCGCTGGTCCGCTCGAGGGGGACGCGAGCCATGCTCGCCACCACGCGTTCGACGTCGCGCAGCCCAACGGTCTTGCGCGGCCGCTTGCCCGGGCGCAGGCGCACCGCGGCGCCGGTTTCGTCCATCACGTCGATGGCCTTGTCGGGCAGGAAGCGGTCGTTCAGGTGGCGCACCGCCAGGTCGACGCAGGCCTTGAGCGCCGCGGACGTGTAGCGCACGCCGTGGTGCTCCTCGTAGCGGGGCGCCAGTCCCTGGAGGATGCGCTTGCACTCCTCGGGGCTCGGCTCGGTGACGTCCACCTTCTGGAAGCGCCGCGAGAGCGCTCGGTCGCGCTCGAAGTGCCGGTATTCCTGGTAGGTGGTCGACCCCATGCAGCGCAGCTTCCCCTCCTGGAGGAGGGGCTTCAACAAATTGGAGGCGTCGACCGTGGTTCCCTGGGCCGAGCCCGCGCCCAGGATGGTGTGGATCTCGTCGATGAACAGCACCGGATGGTCCCGCCGCAGGATCGCGGCCGTGAGCGCCTTGAAGCGGGCCTCGAAGTCGCCCCGGTAGCGCGTGCCGGCGATCAGCGCGCCCAGGTCGAGTGCGAAGATCTCGGCGGACTTGAGATCGTCCGGCATGCGCCCCTCGTGGATGCGCAGCGCGAGCCCCTCGGCCAGGGCCGTCTTGCCGACGCCCGTCTCGCCCACGAAGATGGGGTTGTTCTTGCGCCGGCGAGCCAGGATGTGGACCGTGCGGTCCAGCTCCGCTCCGCGACCGATCAGGGGATCGAGCTCGCCCCGCGCCGCGCGGGCGGTGAGATCCGTCGTGAAGGCCGCGATCGGATCCGCGGGCATCTCGCCCGGCTCGTCGGGATCCGTCCCCAGCCCACCCGGGGGCTCGCCGCCGGCCGCTTCGCTCTCGCCGTCGGTGAGGCGCGAGATGCCGTGGGAGATGTACTGGAGCACGTCGAGGCGCGAGACGCCCTGGGAGCGAAGCAGGGTGTTGGCGTAGGAGTCGGGCTCCTGGAAGAGCGCCGCCACCAGGTCGCCGGCCTCCACCTCCTCCTTCTCGGCGTTCTCGCTGTGATCGAGGGCGTGCTGGAGCACACGGTGGAAGGCCAGGGTCTGGCGTGCCTCCACCGGCTCCTCGCCGGGGACGCTCTCCAGATCCTCCTTGAAGAACCGCTCGAGGGCGACCTTCAGCGGCTCCACGTCCGCGCCCGAGTGGCGCAGGATCTCGGCGCCCCGGCGGTCGTGGCACAGGGCGAAGAGCAGGTGCTCCACAGTCAGGTACGCGTGCCGCCGCACCACCGCCTCGCGATAGGCGGCCTGCAGGGTGAGCTGGAGCTCTCTTCCGATCTGACTCATTCCTTCTCCACTCCGGCGCGGAGAGGGTAGCCCTTTTCTTCGGCCATCCGGTGGACCGCCACGACCTTGGTCTCGGCCACCTCGAGCACGTACACCCCGGCGATCCCGATGCCCCCCCGGTGGATGGCCAGCATGATCTGAGTGGCTTCGGACGGCCCCTTGCGGAAGACCTGCTCCAGCAACATCACGACGAACTCCATGGGGGTGTAGTCGTCGTTGTGCAGGACGACCTTGTAGCGGGGCGGGCGGGCCGTCTTCTGCCGCGTCTTGGTGGCGACCCCGTGCTCGCGCTCCCGGGTCGGGTCCGGAGGCTGCGGCGGCAGTTCATCCTCGGGGCCGTGGGTCATGAGAGAAGGATAGCCGCCGTCCGTTAGACTGCCCCGGCGATGGCGAAGCTGGAGCTGGCCGAGGGGGTGGCGGGCCTGCCCCGAGACGAGTGGAACGCGCTGGTGGGCGAGGACGGCTCGCCCTTCCTCGAGTGGGATTGGCTGGCAGCCCTCGAGACATCCGGTTGCCTCGGCCCGGAGACCGGCTGGCAGCCCCGGCCGCTGATCGCCCGGGAGGACGGCCGCATCGTCGCCGCGTGTCCGCTCTACATGAAGGGACACAGCGAGGGCGAGTTCGTCTTCGACTCGGGCTGGGCGGACGCCGCCCAGCGCGCGGGCATCGACTACTACCCGAAGCTCCTCGTCGGCGTCCCGTTCACGCCGGTGACGGGCGCCCGCCTGCTGGTCGCCCCAGGTGCCGATCGCGGGCACTGGCAGCGGCAGCTCGCGGAGGCTCTCCGGGAGCTCTGCCGCAGCAACGACCTCTCCGGCGTACACGTGAACTTCTGCCGCGAGAACGAGCTCGAGCCGCTCTCGGACTCCGGCTACCTGACGCGGGTGGGAATCCAGTACCACTGGCACAACGCGGGCTACGAGTCCTTCGACGACTACCTGGCGCGCTTCCGGAGCAAGCGGCGCAACCAGATCCGGCGCGAGCGGCGGGAGATGGAGAAGCAGGGCGTGACGATCGAGGCGCTGGCCGGCGACGCCATCCCCGACGACCTCTTCCCGCCCATGTACCGCTTCTATCTGGCGACCATCCAGAGCCGCTACTGGGGTCGGCAGTACCTGAACATGGACTTCTTCGACCAGGTCCGCGAGCGATTCCGGCACCGCCTGGTCTTCGTGGTGGCGCGACAGGGCGGCGAGCCCATCGCCGGCACCTTCAACGTCGCCAAGGGCGATGCCCTCTACGGGCGCTACTGGGGCGCCGGGCGCGCGCTCCGCCACCTCCACTTCAACGTCTGCTACTACGCCGCCATCGAGTACTGCATCGGGGCGGGGCTGGCGCGCTTCGAGCCCGGTGCCGGCGGCGACTACAAGATGATGCGCGGATTCGACGCGAGCCCCACCTACAGCGGCCACTTCCTGACCGACCCCCGCCTGTCCCACGCGGTGGCCCGCTTCCTCGAGGCCGAGCGCGAGGAGGCGCGACAGACACTGGACTGGATGCAGGAGGAGAGCCCGCTGAAGGCGCTGCCGGACTAGAGAGAGACGACCGAGCTCATGGAAGACACTGTCCGATACGGGATCATCGGAACCGGAATGATGGGGCACGAGCACATCCGCAACCTGGCGCTCCTGCCCGGGGCCGAGGTCGTGGCCATCTCGGATCCGGAGTCGAGCTCGCGCTGGTGGGCGCGTCAGCTGCTCGAAGGCGTGGAGATCGAGGAGTACACCGACCACCGCGACCTGCTGCGCAAGGCGCCGGTGGACGCGGTGGTCGTGGCGAGCCCGAACCACACCCATCGCGCAGTTCTCGAGGACATCTTCGCCTCCGCCGGCGGGAAGCACGTACTGGTCGAAAAGCCGCTGTGCACGACGGTCGAGGATGCGCGCACCGTGGCCGAACGCGCCGAGCGCCATGCTGGAGTGGTGTGGGTCGGGATGGAGTACCGCTACATGCCGCCCCTGGCGCGGCTGCTGGACGAGGTGCGCGGGGGAACGATCGGGAAGCTGCGCATGCTCGCCATCCGCGAGCACCGCTATCCCTTTCTGCCGAAGGTGGGCGACTGGAACCGCTTCTCGCGCAACACGGGCGGGACCTTCGTGGAGAAGTGCTGCCACTTCTTCGACCTGATGCGCTTGATCTCGGACTCGGAGCCCGTGCGCGTCTACGCCTCGGCGGGCCAGGACGTGAACCACCTGGACGAGAAGTACGACGGCGAGACGCCGGACATCCTGGACAACGGCTTCGTGGTGGTCGACTTCGAGAGCGGGGTACGCGGCCTGCTCGACCTGTGCATGTTCGCCGAGGCCAGCCGCAACGAGCAGGAGATTTCCGCCACCGGGGACGCCGGGAAGGTGGAGTGCTTCATTCCCGAGTCGAAGCTGGTGGTGGGGCGCCGCAATCCCCGCTCGGTCGAAGAGCAGGAGGTCGACGTGGATGCGCGGACCCTCGCGGCGGGCGCCCACCACGGCTCCACCTTCGTCGAGCACCAGGAGTTCCGGAAGGCGATCCTCTCCGGCTCGCCCCCGGCCGTCAGCGCCGTCGACGGCCTGCGCGCAGTCGAGATGGGCGTCGCCGCCGAGCGCTCCGCGGTCGAGGGCCGGGCCGTGGAGATGACGGATCTGATCTAGCGGCTGGCCGGCGCCGCTACATCAAGCCGTCGTCCATCGCGTTCAGCACCAAGAGGGCCTCTCCCTGACTCAGGGAGGGCTTGTTCATCAGCTCCATGATCCGGTCCATGCGCGCCGCGTCTTCTCCGGACTGCTCGCCCGTGCCCTTCTTCTCGCCTCGGTTCAGGCCGTCGTCGCGGGGCACCTGGAGCAGCTCCAACGGGCGGTCGGCCCAGCCGGCCGCCATCAGTGGCTCGGACACGGCCGCCGCGTCGACGGCCACCATTCGGCCCTCGACCAGAGCGATGGCGTCCGGCGTCTCCGCCACGATGCGCGCGGGATCGACCGACTTCTTGACCGTCTCCACGCCCCGGCGGCTCCCCACCAGGAAGACCAGGACGGTCTCGCTCTTCTCCTCGCCGAAGACGGGAAGCCAGCTCGGCTTCTCGAGGGCGAGAAAGGTCCCCATGGACATGACGGCGACGGCGGCCATCGCGGCCATGAAGGGATTGCCCATGGCGCTCAGGTCGGCCGAACAGGCACCGATCCTGAGCTGGGAGCAGGCCGCCCCAGGGCGCGCCGGACGAGGCTCTTGAGCTTCTCGACGCCGTCGTCGAGGACCACGTAGAAGACCGGCACGATCAGCAGCGTGAGAGCCGTGGAGGAGAGCATGCCGGCCGCCGTCGCCACGCCCAGAGGCTGCCGCGTCTCCGAGCCGGGTCCCCAGCCCGTGGCCGCGGGCAGCACGCCGAAGATCATCGAGATGGCGGTCATCAGCACCGGGCGCATGCGCACCGGCGCGGCGGTGCGCATGGCCTCGACCTTCTCCATTCCCTGGGCGCGAAGCTGGTTGGCGTAGTCGACCAGCAAGATCGAGTTCTTCGTGACGAGACCGAGCAGCAGCAGGATGCCGATCATGCTGAAGAGGTTGAGGGTCATGCCCGCGGCCCAGAGACCGCCGAGGGCGCCCACCATCGCCAGGGGCAGCGACAGCATGACCGTCAGCGGGTGGATCAGACTCTCGAACTGGGCGGCCAGCACCATGTAGATCACCAGGATCGAGAGCGCGATCATCAGCCCGAACTGGCTCACGCTCTCGCGCATTGCATCGGCCTCCCCGGAGAGCTCGAACACCACGCCCTCGGGCAGGATCCTGGCAGCGATCTCCCGGGCATCGGCCACCGCCTCCCCCAGACGCTTGCCCTGCAGGTTCCCGTACAGGCTCACGCTGCGCTGGCGGTTGGTCCTCGTGATCGCGGAGGGCGCCGCGCCCGTCTCCACCCGAACCAGGTTGCGGAGCTCCACCAGGCTGCCGTCGTTGGCCCGGGCGTAGAGACGTCCGATCGACTCGGGCTCCGAGCGGTCCTTCTCCTCCAAGCGCACCCGGATGTCGATGCCGTGGCCACCGTCCTTGAACGTGGCCACGTCGATGCCGCCGATCATGGTCTGGATCACCGTGGCCAGGTTGGTGGCGTCGATCCCGAGCGCCGCGGCCTTCTCCCGGTCCGGGATCACGCGCACCTCGGGCAGGCCCAGCTTGAGGCTCTTCTCCAGGTCGTAGTAGCCGCCCCGCTGGTCGAGCTCGCGCAGGAAGCGGTCGGCCAGGGCGTCGAGCTCGACCAGGGGAAGATTGCCCTTCAGGTCGAACTCAAAGTCGCCGTCGCCGCCGCCGGCGGAGAACGACATGTCGAAGACCCGGGCGTAGTCCCCGGGCAGGGTGGCCAGGTATTCCCGCGTCGCGGCGATCAGATCCTGGGCGCTGCGCTCCCGCTCGTCGCGGGGCTTCAGGATCGTGAAGAGCATGCCCTGGTTGGAGCCGCCGGGACCCTCGCGTCCGGAGAAGCCGATGCCCGCGAACAGGCCCGTGACCTCGGGCTGGGCCAGGACCCACTCCTCCAGCACGCCCAGGTACTCCTCCGAGGCGGCGAGGGAGCTCCCGGGCGGGAGCTCGAAGCGCACCATCATGCGCCCCTCGTCGGCGGGCGGCATGAACTCGGTGCCGAGCTGCGTGGAGATGCCGCAGCTCATCAGCAGCGACAGGCCCGCGATGCCCAGAGTGGACGCGCGGTGGTCGAGGGCCCAGGCGAGCAGCTCGCGGTAGCGGCGCTCCAGCCACGCGAATCCCTGCTCGAGCCGGTGGAACATGCTGCCGTGGGCGCGCACCGCGGGCGGGGGCATGCGCGCCGCCAGCATCGGCGTGAGCGTGAGCGCCACGAACAGCGAGATCATCACCGCCGCCGCCACCGTGCCGCCGAACTCCCGCAGGAAGTTGCCCACGATGCCGGTGACGAAGACGACGGGCAGGAAGACGACGGCGATGGAGACCGTGGCGGCGGTGGCCGCGAAGGCGATCTGCCGCGTCCCGTTGCGCGCGGCCTCGTAGGGCGCCTCGCCCTCCTCCCGGCGCCGCTCGATGTTCTCGAGCACCACGATGGCGTCATCGATGACGACTCCCACCGCGAGGGTGAGCCCCAACAGGGTCATCACGTTCAGCGTGAATCCGAAGATCCACATGACGCCGAAGGTACCGATCAGGGACAGGGGGATCGCGCTGGCGACGATCAGGGTGGGCCGCCAGCGGCGCAGGAACACGAAGACCGTGAGTGTGGCCAGGATGGCGCCGAGCACCAGCGCGAACTGGGTCTCCGCCACCGCCTCGCGAATCGACAGGGAGAAGTCGATCAGGCCGGTGTGACGCCCGAACTGGATGCCGCTGGGCGCGCTGGCGTTCAGCCGCTCGATCCGGGCGTAGACCTCGTCGACGATGGCCACGGTGTTCTCACCGGGCTGCTTGAGCACGCCGGCGCCCACCGAGGGACCGCCGTTGTAGTGGGCGAGGACCCGCACGTCCGCGGCGCCGTCCTCCACTCGCGCCACGTCGCCGAGCCGTACCGCGGCGCCGTCCACGTACGCCACCACCAGGCGCTCGAGCTCTTCGAGGGTCTCGAACTCGGCGTCGGTCTTCACGACGTACTCGACGTTGACGCTCTCGACCCGGCCGCCGGGGATCTCGACGTGTTCCCGCCGCAGGGCGGCCAGGATGTCCGTGGCCGAGAGACCTCGGGCCCGCAGCGCCTCGCCGTCGAGCCAGACGCGGATGTTCCGGTCGAGGCGCCCGAACATCTGCACCGCGCCGACACCCGGGATGGTCTCGAGCTCGGGCTTCACGTGATAACGGACGTACTCGCTCGACTCGACCATGGTCCGCTCGGTCATGAGCGGCACCCAGACGATCGGAAAGTTCGACATGTTGAGCTTGCTCACCACCGGCGGATCGAGGTTCGCCGGCAGGTCGCGCCGCGCCATGGAGATGCGGTCGCGTACGTCCTGGGCGGCCACGTCGATGTCGGTGTCGAGGCCGAACTCCGCGTAGATCCGGGTAATGCCGTGAATCGTCGTCGAGCTCAGGTTGCGGAGCCCGGCGATCGTGTTGATCTGCTCCTCCAGGACGTCGGTGACGTCCTCCTCCATCACCTCCGGGCTCGCTCCCTCCAGCGTGGCCCCCACCGTGACCACGGGAAACTCCATGTTGGGGTACTGATCGACGCCGAGCCGCTGGTAGCCCAGCACCCCGAACACGATGATCGAGAGGATCATCATGAGGGTGAGGACCGGACGCTCGATCGAGACGTCCGACAGCGTCACTGGGCGTCCCCTTCGCCGACACTCGACAGCGTCACTGGGCCACGCCTCCCTCGGAGGCGGAGCCGACGCTGGCCAGGGGCCGGGTGAAGGGCGAGCCGTCGGGATTCTGCGGGCGAACGGGGGAGCCGTCCATGAGCGACGCGTGTCCGCGAGTCACCACCCAGTCGCCGGGCTCGAGCCCGAACAGGATCTCCACCTCGCCGTCGCGGTGAACGCCCGTCTCGATCACGCGCCGCTGCACGCGGCCCTCACCGTCGTAGCGAAAGATGACAGCGCCGTCTGCGCGCTGCAGAACGGCCTCCTCGGGGATCATGGCCACCGCGGTGCGCCGGGCCATGCCGAGTCCGGCGCGGGCGAACAGGCCCGGGCGAAGGCGCCCGTCGCTGTTGTCCAGCACCGCCTTCACGCGCAGGGTGCGCGTGCGCGGATCGATGGTGGGCGAGATCATCGACACGGTGGCGTCGAAGACCTCGTCGGGATAGGGCGAGACTCGCACGTCCACGTCCGCGCCGAGGGACACCCGGCTCGAATCCTGCTCCGGCAGGTGGAGCTCCACCTCGATGGGATCGAGGGCCACCAGGCTCACCAGCTTGTCGCCGGGCCGCACGTACTCGCCCCGGCTCACGAAGCGGCGAGACACGAGACCGGAGAAGGGCGCCTTCACCGACGCGTTGCGGAGGGAGCGGTCTGCCACCCCCAGGCGAGCCTCGGCGGCGCGCAGGCGCGAGGCCGCCGCCTCGAGCGCGCTCTGGGCGCTCTCGGCCCTCGAGCTCGAGGCGGCGCCGCGCGCCTGGAGCTTGCTCACCCGGCTGCGTTCACGGCGCGCCTCGCCGTGCGCTGCCCGCGCCTCGGCCACCTGGGCCGTGGCGTCGGCCCGCTCGAGCTCGCGCCGCTCCGGATCGATCAGCAGGATCTCGCCGCCCTCCTCTACCGGGTCGCCCTCGTCGGCCAGGATCTCCGTGATCCGGCCCTCCACCTCGGCGGCGATGTCGGCCTCGTCGACGGCGAGCAGCTGGCCGGTCGCTTCGATGTGCTCCTCGAGATCGCGGCCGTCTACCGGCGCCAGCACGACGAGCGGCGGCTGCGGCGGCGCCTCCTCCTCGGCGGCCGTGCACCCTATTGCGAGTGCGAGGGCGAGCGCGAGGGCGAGCGCGAGGACGGCAAAGGGGAACGGCGGGGTCCGGACTCGGCAGATCTCGGTCATGTGGGTCTCGATTCGTCGCGCGCGGAGGAGCCGCGCAGGAGTCCGTTGAGGAAGATTTCGAGGGACACGTCCAGGAGATCCACCGACCACTCGTGATCCGGCCGCAGGATATGCAGCGAGATCAAACCGTGGGTCAGGGCCCAGAGGCTCTGGGCCACCGCCTCGAAGTCGTCGATGCGCAGGCGCCCGGCCGCCTTCAGCTCGTGGAGCGGCTGTTGCAGCAGCTCGCGCGCCTCCTCGGCGGCGCGCGGCGGCTCCGAGCCGTCGGGTCGCGGCGCCATCAGCACGCGGTAGTGGTTCGGGTTGCGCAGCGCAAAGCCGACGAAGGCGCGCGCCATGTCGCGCAGGTAGCCGGCCGGGTCGCCGCCCGGTCGCACACTGCGCAGGTCCACGAGCATGCGCTCGAAGCGCTCCTCGAGGAGCGCGTCCAGCAGGCCCGGCTTGTCTCCGAAGTAGTGGTAGATCGTGGGCGCCGTGTAGCCGCAGCGATCGGCCAGCCGGCGCATGGAGAAGCGCTCGTAGCCGTCCTCCACCAGGAGCGCCTCGCTGGCGTCCAGGATGGCGCGGCGCGCATCGGTGCGCTGGCGCTGGCGTCTCTGCTCGGCCGGGGATGCGGTCACGTTCTGGCTCGCGGGCGCGCGGGTAGAACGACGTTCAAGTCATCTAACGACGTTATACTTATAGCACTGGCCCCCGACACCCGCCTGAGGGGTGTCCCCCCCAGATCCCATCAAGGGCACCGCCACGGCGTCCGATACGCGCCAGCGAACGACCGAGAAGCCGCCTCGGGTCGCGGACTTGGCCGGATCCCCAAGGGGAAGAATGCTGGAGCGATGAGCGAGGAGACGATCGGGCAGTACGGGTGCCTGCGAAAGATCGGCGAGGGCGGCGTGGGCGAGGTCTTCGAGGGCCTCGATCCCATGCTGGGCCGCCGCGTCGCCCTGAAGCGGCTGCGGCCCGAGCTCGCCTCCCGCCAGGAGGTGGTGGAGCGCTTCCGCTCCGAGGCCCAGACCCTCGCGCAGCTGAACCACCCCCACATCGCCACCCTGTACAGCTTCGAGCGCGACGGCGACGTGCTGTTCATGGTGATGGAGTACGTGGAGGGCGAGACCGTCGCGGCCATGTTGAAGCGCGGCGGCGCCCTGCCCCTGGCCGGGGCGCTGGCGCTCTTCGTCCAGGCCCTGGACGGCATCGGCTACGCCCACGAGCGCGGCATCGTGCACCGCGACATCAAGGCGTCCAACCTGATCCAGACGCCGGACGGTGTCGTCAAGGTGATGGACTTCGGAATCGCCCGGGTGCTGGGCTCCGAGCGCATGACGCTGATGGGCCAGCTCGTCGGCACGCCCGAGTACATGTCGCCGGAGCAGGTCCGCGGCGAGGAGACAGACGCCCGTGCCGACATCTACGCCCTGGGCGCGCTCTTCTACGCGCTGCTCACGGGCACCGTTCCGTTCCGCGCCGGCAGCGACTTCGATCTCATGCGCGCACACCTGGAGTCGGCGCCGATGCCGCTCGTGGGTCGCGTCCCCGGCGTGGACGAGGAGCTCGAGGCGATCATCTTCCGCGCCCTGGAGAAGGACTCGGCGGCGCGCTTCCAGACCACGGCGGAGTTCCGGACCGCTCTCGACCCCATCCTCGCCGCGACCGCGCTCCTGGACGACGCCGCGGGCGCCGAGAACGACGACGCCACCGAGGCGACCCCCACGCCGCCCTCCAGCGCCGAGCCGACCCGCGTGATCGCCGAGCTGGAGATCCTGCCCGCGGCGGACGACGCTCTCGACGATGCCCCCACCGCAGTCCCGGAGCGCCCTGCGCTGCCCCGCGGCTCGCTCGGCCTGGTGCGCGCGGCCGTCTGGAGTGCGGCCGCCGGCCTGCTGGCCCTCAACGTCCTCTGGGTCGACGCGGACGGCACCCGCGAGGCGGCCTCGCGAGCGGCCGCGCCGCCCACTCTCGCACTCGCCGAGGCGGACGGCGCCCCCCTCCCCCTGGAGCCCCGGGAGCTGGCCGGGACGGCTACCGCGGGGGCCCTCGAAACCCCGCTCATCCCCGAGCGCCGAATCGCCGAATCGAACGGTGCGGAGGCGCGCCGGAAGGCGACCCCCCGCGCATCGAGGTCCAGTTCGGTCGAGGGGCGTCGGACACAATGGGTGATTCGAAGGCAATAGCGGCGTGGGTCCTGC
>JAPUKG010000273.1 GCA_027295775.1 Pseudomonadota bacterium | reverse complement strand
CGGTCGGACGCCGCCAGCCGGCCCGAGAGCGGGGAGTTCGAGTCGATGAAGCGCGAGCGGCGCGACGCCGTGCGCGAGCGCGACCAGCTCCGCGCCGTGGTCAAGCGCTCCGAGCAGACCATCGCGAGCCTGCGCAAGACCCGGGACCAGTGGAAGGAGAAGTACGAGACGCTGGCCGCGGGGCCCACCGCTCCGTCCGCTTCCGAGGCGGCTCCCGGGGCGCCGGCTCCCGAGGGGCCCGACTGGGACCCGCTCGCAACGCGACCCGGCGAGCGGCCGGCATCGGGCTCTCTTCCGGCCGCGCCCGCCGGCGGCGCCGGCCCCCCGGACTCCGTCGAGGAGCCCTAGCGCACTCCCGCGAGCCGGCCCGCTTGCGATCCCCTGAGAGTTCGGCACCCTACCGCCCGCCGAACAGCCTGGGGCGGTAGTTCAATCTGGTTAGAGCACCGGCCTGTCACGCCGGAAGTTGCGGGTTCGAGTCCCGTCCGCCCCGCCATTCGGCCTCGGTAACGGCGCGGTTCTCCGGTGGCGGATCTGCGGGTGTCGGGCGGTCTCGCCGCGCGGGATCGGTGATACGCTCGCGCGCGAATGAGCCAGCCGGCCACAGCCTCCACGCGCGCGCTCGAGGCATTCAGGGCGCCTCACTACGGGAAGGTCTGGAGCTCGAACCTCCTCCAGACCCTGTCCGGTCAGATCCACGTCTTTACCCTGATGTGGCTCGTGACGGATCTCACCACGTCTCGGACGGTGCTCGGACTCGTCAGTGCGATCTCCGGTGCGACCGTCGCCGTGAGCTCGCCATTCGCCGGCGTGGCGGTCGATCGCTTCTCCAAGCGGAACCTCTTGATCCTCGGCCGCCTGGGGACGCTCCTGGTCGTGCTCTGCATGATGGCGCTCGTCGCGGCGGACCGGATCGAGCTCTGGCACATCTTTGCAGGCGCTGGCTTCGCGGGTCTGCTCAGTGCGATCAGTCAACCCGCCACGCAGACGTTCGTCTTCGACGTGGTGGGCAAGGACCGGGCGCAGCCCGCCGTGGCGTTGAACTCCGCGGGCATCGGGCTCGGGCAGATGGGGGGCCCCGCACTCGCGGGCTTTCTGATCGCGACTGGAGGCAGCGTGGGCTCCTGGCTCACCGCGGCCGCCGGACTCGCGCTGGGCACGCTGTTGCTGCTCCGCGTCCCGCTATCGGGTCGCGCCCCGACCCGAGGCCGCGCTCCCTGGCTCGAGCTGCGCGATGGCTTCGCGTACGTCGTGCGCCATCCACCGGTGCTGCTGGCGCTGTTGGCGTGCGCGATGGCGTTCTTCAACGGCGCGCTCTTCGCGATGCGGCCGGTCTTCGCCCGTTACGTGCTCGAGGTTGGCAGCCAGGGCATGGGCACGATGGCCGCCGCAGCGGGTCTCGGCACATTGCTCGGCGCCGCCGCCGCCGCATTCCTTCCGACCTTTCGCCGGCCCGGGATCGCCATCGCCCTCAGCATGCTCGGCTTCTCGACCTGCATCTTCCTGTACGCGTTCGCGTTCTCCTACCCGTACATCCTCGGCGTGGAGTTCGCGTCGGGGCTGTTCGCGCAGCTCTGGCAGGTTGCGACGTTCTCCGGGCTCCAGATGGCGGTGCCCGAGGAGTTGCGCGGGAGGGTGATGGGCATCCTGTTCACTGTCGTCCAGCTCGCGCAGATCGGAGGCCTGTTCGTCGGTGGGCTGGCGGATCGCGTCGGAGATCAGCTCGCGATGGGCATCTTCGGTGCCATCCCGATGCTGTTTCTGATCGGGCTGCTTGCCTTCGGGCATCGCCAGCTCGGCCGGTTGGGCGCGGAGACCGCATGAAGACCGCGCTCCGCGGCCAGGACATCTCGGTGAGATTCCCGCTAGGATCGATCCCATGATCGACACCCGCTCCGCTTCGAAGACCTTGCTAGTCGTCTTCCTCGGCCTCTCGGCTCTCTTGCTCGGGGGCTGCTCCGGGCCCTTCCTGGTGTTTCCCGGCGGCCGTCTGGGCGGCGAGGAAGTGACCGAGCCCGTCGAAGACTGGTCGTTCGTGGACTCGATGTTCATGGACCTCGAGCTGCGCCCGGACGATCCCTACTCGGTCACCCTCAACTACTTCGTGCGCGACGGGAAGCTCTACATCGACCCCGCCGAAGATCGTACGTGGGACCAGTACTTGAAGGACGACGATCGGGTTCGCGTCCGCTTCGGCTTCGACGACCGGGTCTATCCGCTCCGCGCGGTGCTCGTCGGAGAGCCCGGAGAGCTCGAGGGCTTCGACTCGGATCGCTACGTCTATCGGCTGGATCCCCGGTGAAGGTCCAAGCGCCACCATTGGCGCATGCGTTGGAACCGTGTCCCCGAGACATGCGATCCGCTGGCTCGGTGGCCTGACCGCGCTGTACGGCGTTGCCGTCGTCGCGCCCGTGCTGCCGCAGCTCGGTCGGGGGGCGCACTCGGTCCTCGATTGCAGCGACGACGCGAGGCCGTGCGTCGTCCGTCCGATGCGGCCGGAGCTGCGGCTGTGCGCGCCCTGGAACTGGGGGCACTGCGCGCGCAAGCGCGAGCACACGCGGCGCTCGGCGCTCGTCGCCGACGAATTGAATCTCGTGCCCGGACCGATTGCGAGCGAGCGCGTTCACGTGGAGCCACTCGCGGCGGAGCTCCGCCAGCCGTGGGATCTCGAGTTCCTGCCCGACGGCTCGATGCTGGTCACCGAGCGGAGCGGGCGCCTGCAGCACCTGGTCGACGGCGGGCTTCGCACCGTACACCGGCTGGATCCCCTGGTGCAGAACGAGACGGGGCTCCTCGGGCTGGCCGTGGATCCGGACTTCGCCTCCACTCGCGCGATCTACCTGTACTACACGGTTGGCCTCGACGAGGCAGCGCCCACGCCGGCGGAGCACGAGGGGCAGCGCCGGGTGCGCAACCGGATCTCGCGCTTCGCGTTCGAGAACGGAGCGTTCGGGCCGGAGACGGTCCTGCTCGACGACATCCCGGGCTCGACCTGGCACTCGGGTGGGCGGCTCGAGTTCGGTCCCGACGGGAAGCTCTATGCGACGACGGGGGAAGCGGCGGACCCCGTTCGCGCCCAGGACGCCGCCTTTCCTGGGCGGGAAGATCCTGCGGCTCGATCGCGACGGCGCCGTCCCCGCCGACAACCCGATCCCGGGAAGTCCGGTCTACTCGATGGGGCACCGCAACCCGCAAGGCCTCGCCTGGCATCCGATCTCGGGCGCGCTCTACGCCAGCGAGCACGGGCTGCGCCGCCGCGACGAGATCAATCGGATTCGGCCCGGGCGCAACCACGGCTGGGGCGCGTACGAGTGCGGCGAGCGGCGCGGTCACCCCCTCGGGCCGGAGCCCGTGGTGCTGCCCGCCGTGTGCACGCGGTACTGGACGATGGCGCCGAGCGGCATGCAGTTCGTGGCGGACCCGGCGAGCCCGTGGCACGGCGACCTCTTCGTCGCGTCGCTCCGGGGCAAGCACCTGCGCCGGTTCCGGTTCGGTGGAGAGACGGTCGGGCAGGGCGAGATCTTCTTCGTGAGCGACCGCGCGGAAGGAGATACGCTGGCGCTCGACCGGCGCATCCGGGACGTGGAGTACCGCGACGGCGCCCTCTACGTTCTGGGGGATGGCTACGGCCTGGTGCGGATCAGTCCGGCGGCCGCGGAGGGTGCCCTTGGTAGCCGCCCGTCGCGGCTACCTCGCGTCCTCCCCGGGCGCTAGCTCGTGGCGCAGGGTGTCCTTCAGCAGGTCGAGCTCCGCCTGGCGGATCCGGGCCGTCGGTCCTTCGAGCATCTTCATCGAGGCCAGGCCCGAGAGCACCGAGATGGTGTAGTGCTGGAGCGTCACGGTCTGGCGGCGCGAGCGTTGGGGGGCGTCGAAGAGCTGGGTCCAGATGCGGTTCCACGCCTCGAACATCTCGGTCTGCCAGAGCTCGGGCTCCGGACCCTCGGGTCCCGCATAGTTCAGCAGGATCTCGAAGGTAGACCGGTAGTGATCGCTCTCGAAATGCTCCCAGGCGCAGTCGACGAACAGGGCGACGCGCTTCTCGAGGGGGACCTCGCCCCGGGCGAGGTCCGAGAGCCGTTCGGCAAAGCGGGCGAAGGAGTCCTCGAGCACCGCCAGGAGGATGCCGTCCTTGCCGCCGAAGTGGTGCTGCACCGCGCCCCAGGTGACGCCCGCGCGCAGCGCGATCTCGGCTGCGGTAGTCCGCTGGAAGCCCACCTCGGCGATGCTCGCAACGACGGCGGAGATGATCTTGGCGCGAGTCTCGGCCGTGCGCTCGGCGTGGGAGCGGCGCGGGCCGGTCGGTCCCTGCTGCTTCACCCCCGCCCCTCTTCTTCGACGCCATAGATGCGCGCCATCAGCTGGGACACGAGTGCGCCGACGGGGAGGGCGACCTGGGACTCCCGGGCGAGCTTGAGCACCCACGCCAGATCCTTCTCGGCCACATTCATGTGTCCGCGGAGCACGGCCTGCATCGCGTCGCTCCGCCTCGCGTCGTCGGGCATCTTCTGGGTCGCCAGGTAGGCCAGCATCAGCGGCGTGATCTGGCCGTTCGACTGGCCGGCCTCTTCCAGGATCTCCTGGGGCAGCCCGATCGCCTTCGCGAAGGCGAACGACTCGTAGGCCGCCGCCCACTGGATGTACGTGATCAGGTTGATGCAGAGCTTGAGCTTCGCCCCGCTCCCCAGCGCTCCCGCGTGGATGATCTTCTCCGAGCTGCACTCGAGGACCGGCCGCACCTTCTCGAGGGCTTGCGCGTCCCCGCCCACCAGATAGGTCAGCTGCTTCTGCTGGGCGCGGGCGGCGCCGCCGGTGACACAGGCGTCGAGCAGGGTCACACCCCGAGCGGCCGCGGCCTCCGCCAGCTCCACGATGGTGCTCGGGAGGACCGTGCTGTGCACGGCGATCAGCGCACCCGGTGCGGCCCCTGCCAGGACGCCGTCGTCGCCGAGCACCACCGACCGGACATCGTCGTCCTCCGGCACGCAGATCCCGATCACGTCGGAGCGGGCGCCGACCTCCCGCGCCGAGCGGGCCGCCGTGGCCCCGGTGGCTTCGAGCTCCGCCAGCGGGGACTCGGCGAGGTCGAAGACCGTAGTCTCGAAGCCGGCCGGCGCCAGGTGGGCGGCGATGGGCTTGCCCTGGTTCCCCAATCCGACGAAGCCGACGCGGATGCCCACGAGCCGTTCCTCCGGCAGCCAACCCCGGCCACGCTAACACATTTACATTGCGGACGTGAGGTAAATGGGGAGCGCTACCGTTCCGTCGGTGGCGCTGCGCAGCACTCTCGCTTCGACCCTCGCCGTCGCTGCATGCTTCGTCCTCGCATCCTGCAATGCCAGCCCGCCCCCCGATTCGGAAGCGGAAGCGGAAGCGGAAGCGGATGCGGGTGCGGATGCCGACGCTGACCCTCCGTCGTTCGTCGGCAGCGAGACCTGCGGCGGCTGTCATCCGACGGCCCTGGCGAGCTGGCGCGGCTCGCCTCACGACCGGGCCATGGAGGTCCCGGGTCCGGACTCTGTGCTCGGCGACTTCGAAGACGCCTCCCTCCGGCACTTCGGCGTCGAGTCGCGCTTCTTCCGGCGCGGGGACCGCTACCTCGTCGAGACCGAGGGGCCGGGCGGAGAGCGCGGCGAGTTCGAGGTCCGCTACACGTTCGGGTTCGAGCCGCTCCAGCAGTACCTGGTCGAGCTCGAGGGCGGGCGGCTCCAGGCGCTGCCGTTCGCCTGGGACAGCCGGCCCGCCGAGATCGGGGGCCAGCGCTGGTTCCACCTCTATCCCGACGAGCGCATCGCACCGGACGACTCCCTCTACTGGACGGGCCGCTACCAGTCCTGGAACGCCATGTGCGCGGCGTGTCACTCGACGGGCCTGCACAAGGGCTACGACGCGGACACCGACAGCTACCAGACGGTCTTCGAGGAACTCGACGTCGCCTGCGAGTCCTGTCACGGGCCGGGCTCGGGCCACGTGGCGGCGGCGCGCGCCGCGCGGACCGGCGGGTCGAAGTCGACGTCGGCTCGCACCGGCCTTGGGGTCGACCTGGGGTCGGACGCGGCCACGGAGATCGAGAGCTGCGCGCCGTGCCACTCGCGCCGGCACCGGATCACCCTGGAGGCAGCGGTGCCACGCCCGTTGCTCGACCACTACGTGCCGGCCACGCTTCGCCCGGGTCTCTACCATCCCGACGGCCAGATCCAGGACGAGGTCTATGTCTACGGCTCCTTCCTGCAGAGCCGGATGTTCGCCGCCGGCGTTCGCTGCAGCGACTGCCACGAGCCCCACGGGCTCGGGCTGCGGGCCGAGGGCGACGCCCTCTGCACCCGGTGTCACTCGGAGTCGCCAGACGCGCGCTTTCCCGGACTCGCGGCGAAGCACTACGACACGCCCGAACACCATTTCCACCCCGTGGACTCCGAGGGCGCGCGGTGCGTCTCGTGTCACATGCCCGCGCGCACCTACATGGTGGTGGATCCGCGCCGCGACCACGGCCTGCGAATCCCGCGTCCGGATCTCGCCGCGAAGCTCGGCACGCCGGACGTGTGCAGCGACTGCCACCGCGACCGCGAGCCGGGCTGGGCCGCTGGGATCGTGCGCGAGCGGCTGGGCGAGCGCGCGAGCACGCCGCACTGGTCGGAGACCGTGGCACGGGCCCGCGACGGGGACGAGGCGGTCCTCGCCGAGCTCACCGCGCTCGTGAGCGACCTCACCCTGCCGTCCATCGTGCGGGCCACCGGCCTGGAGCTGTTGCCGCCGGTCGACCCGCAGACCGTGGCGGCGCTGACCGCCGCCGCCGGGGATCGCGACCCGCAGGTCCGGCTCGCCGCGGTGGCCGCGCTCGAGGGACTGTCCGCGGAGGCGAGGGCGGCCGCCGTGGCGCCTCTGCTCGGCGATCCGATCCGGGCCGTGCGCATCGAGGCCGCACGCGTACTCAGCTCGGTTCCGCCCGATACCCTCCAACCCGCTGCGCGCCGCGCGTTCGACGCGGCGCTGCTCGAGTTCGAGACGGCCCAGATGGCGCAGGGGGATCTGCCCTCGGCCCATCTCAACCTGGGCGTGGTGCACGCGAACCGCCGCCGGCACGCCCTGGCCGAGCGCGCCTACCGGACCGCGCTCCGGCTGGATCCCGGCTTCCTGCCCGCCAGCGCCAACCTGTCGGTTCTGTACAACGAGTTGGGACGAAACGAAGACGCGGAGCGGGTCCTGCGCGACGCGCTGGCGCGCAGTCCCGACGAGGGGGAGCTGCACTACTCGCTGGGACTCCTGCTCGCGGAGCAGCAGCGGCTGGAAGCGTCGCTCGAGCACCTGACCCGCGCCACGGAGCTGCTGCCCGAGCGGGCGCGCACGCGCTACAACCAGGGGCTCGCCCTGCAGCAGCTCGGACGCCTGGCCGAGGCGGAGGCGGCGCTCGTTCGGGCGCGCTCTCTGGCGCCCGGCGAGCCGGGGATCCTCCACGCGCTGGCGATCGCCGCCTCGCAGCAGCAGGCGTGGGAGCGCGCGCGCGACTACACGCGGGAGCTGATCGAGCTGGCCCCGGAGGCGTCGGGCCCGCGCGAGCTCATGCAGCGGATCGAGGCGGAGCTCTCGGCCCCGGCCGGCTCTCCACTCGGTCGCTGAGAGTTGCGCATGGAGTGCGCGCGGCCTGCAGATCGGCTCCGAACGCGCAGAAGGCGGACAAGCCGGGGTGCCGGTCTGCCGATATCGCCGGGGAAGGGATGCCCTCGTTGCCGACGATCCTCATCATCGACGACTCCGCGGTCCACCGAGCCGAGATCTGCAAGGCACTCGAGGGGGAGGCTCTCTTTGACACCATCATCGAGGCCGACGACGGGCTCAAGGGGCTGAAGCTCCTGTTGAACGAGCCCGTGGACCTGGTGCTGTGCGATCTCGAGCTACCCGGCTTCGACGGCGAGAAGCTGCTGCGCGTGAAGAACGCGTCGCCGGGTGGGGGCGACGTCCCGTTCGTCTTCCTGACCGCCTCCCTGGACTTCGAACGCCGCGCGCGGCTGCTGGAGGCGGGGGCCTGCGACGCCGTCAGCAAGCCCTTCCACACGGCGGATCTGGTTGCCCGCCTGCGCCTCCATCTGAAGGTGAAGCGGCTGCAGGACGAGCTGCGGGTGAAGAACGAGAGCCTGGCGAGGCTCTCCACCACCGACGCGGTCACCGGGCTGCGCAGCCGGCGCTACGTGAGCGAGGTGATCTCGATCGAGTTCCTGCGCGCCCGGCGCTACCACTCCCCGCTGTGCGTGCTGATGGCGGACCTCGACCACTTCAAGCAGGTGAACGACCGCTACGGACACCCGGCCGGCGACGCGGTGTTGAGCGGCGTGTCCTCCATGCTGCTCTCGAAGCTCCGCGTCACCGATGTGGCTGGCCGCTACGGCGGCGAGGAGATGCTGATCCTGCTGGCCGGCAACGAGCTCGACGGCGCCGCCACCGTGGCCGAGCGCTGGCGCGAGGCGGTGGCGGAGGCCCGCTTCGAGACCCTCGACGGCCGGCACGCCCGGGTCACCATCAGCATCGGCGTGGCCCAGTACAGAGAGGGCATGAAGTCCCCGGACGACCTCGTCGCCGCCGCCGACGCCGCCCTCTACCGGGCCAAGGACAAGGGTCGGAACCGGGTCGAGGTGGAGACGTAGAGCGACTCAGGAGTCGCTCTCCTTGCCTCCATCCTTCCGGCGGCGCCGCCACGCTGCCAGGCGCTCGGCGATCTCGGTCTCGGCGCCCACGTCCTTGGGCTGGTAGAAGCGCCGCTCGCGGATCTTCTCGGGCAGGTTCGCGTCCGGAACGAACTGGTCGTCCTTGTCGTGCGGGTAGCGGTAGTCCCTTCCGTAGCCCTCGCTCTTCATCAGCGGCGTGGGTGCGTTGCGCAGGTGCAGGGGAACCGGAAGGGAGCCGGTCTCCTCGAGGGTCTGGCTCGCCCGACCCAGCGCCGCATACGACGCATTGCTCTTGGGCGCGCAGGCCAGATAGGTGGCCGCCTGGGCCAGCGGGATGCGGCCCTCGGGCATGCCGATCCGCTCCACGGCCAGGAACGCCGAGGTGGCCAGGGGGAGGGCCGAGGGATCGGCGTTACCGACGTCCTCGGAGGCGAAGATGACCATGCGGCGAGCCGCGAACAGGGGGTCGTCGCCGGTGTCCAGCAGGCGAGCCAGGTAGTAGAGGGCGGCGTCCGGGTCGCTGGCGCGCAGGCTCTTGATGAATGCCGAGGCCACGTTGTAGTGCTCGTCGCGATCCCGGTCGTGGACGAACACGCGGCGGCCGGCGGCTTCGCGCACGCTCTCGGGGGAGATGGGGGATTCCGGGTCGGGACCGCACCGGTGGATCGTGGCCGCCGACTCGAGCACGTTGAGCGCCCGGCGCGCGTCGCCGTCCGCCGCGTCGGCAATGGCGCGGAGCGCCTCGGGGGCGAGTGCCACGCCGCCCAGGCCCCGGGACTCGTCCGCGGCCGCCCGCTCGACCACGGTGGCCAGGGCGTCCTCGTCCAGGCGCGACAGCGTGAACACCCGGCAGCGCGAGAGCAGCGGCGCGTTCACCTCGAACGACGGGTTCTCGGTGGTGGCGCCCACCAGCGTGACCGTGCCGCTCTCGACGTGGGGCAGGAGCACGTCCTGCTGGGCGCGATTCAGCCGGTGGAGCTCGTCGAGGAAGAGCAGGGTGCGCACACCGGCCCGCTTCTCGTAGGCGGCGCGCTCGGCGACGGCGCGGATCTCCTTCACGCCGGCCAGCACCGCCGACAGTCCCTCGAAGCGGATCTCGCGGATCCCGGCCATGAGACGGGCGAGGGTGGTCTTGCCGCTTCCCGGCGGGCCCCACAGGATCAGCGACGGTAGCTCCCCGGCTTCGATCAGCGTGCGGAGCGCGCCGCCCGGTCCCAGCAGCGCGTCCTGCCCGACCACCTCGTCCAGGTTGCGCGGGCGCATGCGATCCGCCAGGGGTGCGAGCGGGTCGGCGCCCTCCACGGCCTGCGCGGTCTCCGGACGCGGCGCGGCTTTAGGGAAGAGCTCGAGGGAGTCGTCCCCGGCCATGGAGAGAAGCTAGCATTCGTCCCGAACGGGGAGGGGCCGTGAACGTCCGATCCGTCGGCATCTGTCTCAAGGTCGATCAGCCCCAGGCGGTCGACACGGTGAGCACACTGGTCGATTTCCTGGACGAGCGCGGCGTGCGGGTCCGCGCCGACCCGGAGTGCGCGCGGCAGGCGGGCCTCGACCCGACGCCTCGCCCCGAGCTGGCCGCCCAGTCCGACCTGATCGTGGTTTTCGGCGGGGACGGGACCCTGCTCTCGGTGGCCCGCGAGATCGGCACCGCCCAGGTGCCGATCCTCGGCGTCAACCTCGGCACCCTCGGCTATCTGACCGAGATCAACGTGG
>JAPUKG010000272.1 GCA_027295775.1 Pseudomonadota bacterium | reverse complement strand
GCGCCCCGACCGGTGCCGCGATGCCGACCGAGGAATGACCGGGGCGCGGAAACGACCACAGGTAGCCGCGCATGTCCGGCAGGAACTCCACGAAGAGCTCGTCCTCGGGCAACCCCGAAACGTGGAAGCCGGCCGTGGCGTACCCGCCCGGACCGCCGGGCTTCTCGCCGAGGAGACAGCGGCGCACCGCGCTGGCCGCGCCGTCCGCGCCCACCACGAGGTCGAAGCCCCGCCATTCGCCGTCTACCAGGAGCCCTGCCCCGCTCTCCTCCGCCCGGGCGCGCCGCACGCGCCGCGGCTCGAGCACTGCACCGGCCGCCAGGGCGCGCTCGAGGAGCGCGCCGTCGAAGCGCTGTCGGGAGAAGATGTCGATGGGCTCGGGCAGCTCCACGTCGACGCCGCTCGAGCCCGCACGCAGGCGGGCGCGCTTGACCGGATGGCCCAGCGAGCGAAGCGCCGCCAGCTCCGGATACCGGGCGAAGACCCCGGGCGTCACTCCGCCGCCGCACGCCTTTTCGCGCGGATGGCTCGGGTCGAAGAGGGTCACCGCGTGACCCCGGCGCGCCAGACGCTCCGCGCAGAAGGCGCCAGCAGGCCCGGCGCCGACGATGCCCACGTCCATGGCGGCAGACTACAGCAGGCCCGCGAGCCGCCGGTACGGCAGGTCGAGCGAGGCCGCTACGCCCTCGCACACGACGTCGCCGCGCCAGATGTTGGCGCCCAGGGCCAGCTCAGGCGTCTCGCGCACCGCCTCCTCCACGCCGAGCTCCGCGATCTTCTGCACGTAGGGAAGAGTCGTGTTGGTGAGGGCGAAGGTCGAGGTTCGCGGCACCGCACCCGGCATGTTGGCGACCCCGTAGTGGACGACGCCGTGCACCTTGAAGACCGGGTCCGAGTGCGTGGTGGGACGAATCGTCTCGACGCAGCCCCCTTGATCGACGGCCACATCGACCACCACCGATCCGGGCTCCATCTTTATCACCATCTCCTCCGTTACCAGGGTGGGCGCACGGCGGCCGCTCACGTAGACCGCGCCGATCACGAGATCACTCGTCACGACCGAGCGCGCGATGTTGCCGGGATTCGAGTAGAGCGTGTTGAGCTCGCCGCGGAAGATGTCGTACAGGTAGGTGAGGCGCGGGAGATCTATGTCGAGGACGTCGACCTCGGCGCCCAGCGCGTGGGCGACGCGCACCGCGTTGATGCCGACGGTGCCCGCGCCGATCACCGTGACGCGACCGCGCAGCACGCCGGGGACACCGCCCAGCAGCAGCCCGCGGCCGCCCCGGTCCTTCTGGAGATAGTGGGCGCCGACCTGCACGGCGAGCCGCCCGGCCACCTCGCTCATCGGCGCCAACACGGGAAACGTCCCGTCGGGGTGCTGGATCGTCTCGTAGGCGATGGCGAAGACGTCGGCGTCGCGGATCCCCTGGGTCAACTCGGGCGCCGCGGCCAGGTGGAGATAGGTGAAGATCGTCTGGCCCGACCGCAGAAGGGCTACCTCCCTGGGGTTCGGCTCCTTTACCTTCACGATCAGCTCGACGCTCGACCAGGCCTCCTCGGTGTCGACCAGCTGCGCCCCGGCCGCGACGTAGGCCTCGTCGCCAAACCCGCTGCCCACCCCCGCGCCGCGCTCCACCCGCACCTCGTGGCCCGCGTCCACCAGGGCCTGCACCCCGGCCGGCACGAGCCCGACCCGGTACTCGCGGTCCTTGGTCTCGCGGGGGACGCCGACTCGCACGGGCGTACGCCCTCCTACCCCTTGTAGGCCTCGATCAGGATGTCGGCGATCTCGGGGCGCATGATCCGGGCGTCGGGCCGCTCGCCCGCCTTGAGCTGGGCCCGCACCTTGGTGCCGCTGATGCCATAGGGCTTCTCGTCCGGGTGGTTCTCGGTCAGGTCGACGCGGCCCATCGACTCGTAGAAGGCCGCGAAGCCCACCAGCACCGGCTCGATGTGGAGCTCGCCCTGGAGATTCTTGTAGATCTCCTGGGCGTCGAAGTCGCCCCAGATGGGGCTGCCGTCCTCGTAGGGCGCGTCGGCGTGCTTGCGGCCGATGATGATGTTGCTGAATCCGTAGTTCTGGCGGTAGATCCCGTGCATCACCGCCTCGCTGGGTCCGCCGTAGAACATCTTGATGTCGAGGCCGATCAGCTCGAAGACCTCGGAGAGCTCGTAGCCGGCCTTCTCCCACAGGGCCTCGTCCTTGTCCCCCTCGCCGAGCAGCCGGTCATCGTGGAGCTTGCGGTAGCAGCGCATGCGCGTGGCCGCGGGCACGTCGTCGCCCTTGAGCTCCCCCACCAGCGGATTGAGCACGACCCCCGTGTAGTGCCCGGCGCCGGTCAGCTGCTGGGCACCCACCACCAGCGCGTACTCGTGGGCCCGGTGCAGGGGGTTCCGAGTCTGGAAGGCGACCGCGCGCTCCCACTTGTGGTCGCGGATGAAGGCCCGGGTCCGCCGCGGCGAGAGCATGTACTCGCCGTACTCGGGATTGGTGGGCTGGGGCAGCGCTCGGATGCGCCCGCCCAGGAGGGAGTCACCGCGGTCCGCCTCCACCATGCGGCCGCCCGGGTGGTCGAGGCGCTCGGTGTCGTACACCGCGCTCACGTACTTGGCGCGGTCGTAGTCGAACACCTCCAGGTCGTCGACGATGGCCACCACTCGGTCGCCTTCGTCGGCGAGCGCCACCGAGCCGCCCGCCTCGAGACGGCTGGCCTCCTCCCCCGTGATCGGGAAGGAGAGCGGAATGGTCCAGGCGTAGCGGCGGCCGTGGTTGACCATGCACTTCTCATCGAGGACACGGTGCCAGACCTCCTCGCCCATTGGCCCTTCGAGCGGCGAGAGCGCGCCATCGGCCAGGCGATGAACCGTCGACAGGTCCGCCTTCGACACCGCGATCCGGGGCAGCCCCGCGGCCTCCGCCAGCAAGGCGGCCCGGTGCTTCAGGGGAACGATCCGGTCCACGGGCTCGTCGAGTCCGCCGTGAACCGGGACCAGGTCAGCGCCGTCGTGCTGGGTATGGTCTTCTCGCTGCATCTTCGTCTCCACGTCTCCGTCGCCTTCCGTTGGATTCGCGCTCGTCTACCAGACCGGCCAGGCCACGGCGCCGCTGCCGAGCAGCAGGCGGTCTCCCGTGCCGTCCATGCGTCGCACGAAGAGCCTTCCCGTGTGGGCCTCCTGGCCCACGTACGCCACGAAGCGGCCGTCGGGGGAGACGGCCGGGCTGAGCTCGTCGCGCAGCCCCTGCCCCAGGGCGGTGCGGCCCGAGCCATCGGGCCGCATGCGCCGCAGCCGCCAGCCGTCACCCACCGCGGCCGAGTACACGATCCGGGATCCATCCGGACTGAAGACCGGGTCCTTGCCCCGTGTCAGCACCCGCTCCTCGCCGAAGGGAAGCGCGCGGGAGAGGAGCTTGGGCGGGACCGGCCGGCCGCGCGGGGCGCCACCGGGCTGCACGTAGAGGATCGACTCGCCGTTGGGGGCGAAGCGCACCCCGTCGTAGACCCCCCCCTGAGTCACCTTTTGCGGGTCGGCGCCGCCCGGCCCCGAGACGTAGAGGGTCGCGACCCACTCGCGGCCACTGGTGCGCACGCCCGAGAAGACGAGTCGGCGATCGGGACCGTAGTCGCCGCGGGGATGGGAGTCGCCACCGCGAGTCAAGGTGTGCAGGTCACCGGTCTGGAGATCCACTTCGAAGAGCTGGGGGCGCTGGCCGCGACCCGCGTGCACGAACATCAAGCGCCGGCCGTCGCGCGAGAAGGACAGAGGCCGCGCACCCGGCGGCGCCGCGTCGACGCGGCTGACCTCGCCAGTGCGGGGCTGGATCAGCGAGAGGCGGCCGGGCCACTGGGCGAGCTGCCTCATCAGCGGATCGCGCCGCCCGCCGACCAGGCTCCGGAGCGACTCCACCGAGGCCACGCCTTCGTGCGTCTCTTCGGGCTCCACCTGCTCCTGCAGGAGCTCGGCGCGGCGACGCGCGTCGTCATGCTCCCAGTACAGGACGGCGATCGGGCGCTCGGGCAGCTCGTCGAGGGACAGGCCCGGCGTTGCGCACGCCAACAGCGCGGGCAACGAGGCCAGCAGCAGGCGGGTCGCGAGGGCGATCCGCGTGGGCGTCACGGTGCCTGGGCCTCCACCGCGCAGCCCGCGAACTCGTCCGTTCCGACCTCCCGCTCGAAGATGCCCACCCGGGCCACGCGCCTCTCCCAGACAGCGATCACGATGTGGGCCGCGTCCGGAAACGGGAACAGCACGTGGCGCGCGTACTCCTGATCCATCTCCGAGAAGTAGGCGCCCGCGTCCACGTGGGAGTGGTAGACCGCGGTCACGCGCTGGCCCCGCGACTCGGCGTCTTGCTGCGACTTCATGAGATCCGACTCGTTCATGAAGAACGCCTGGGTCCCGTCGCGCGGGTACGCGGTCGCGTCGCTCTGGTGCTTCATCGTCATCTCGTTTCGACAGCGGTAGACGCTCACGAAGCGGTCGCTCTCGCTCCCGGTGAGAAGCCCGCAGCACTCCTCCGGCTGGGTCTCCAGCGCGTGACTGCACATCTCGTGCAGCACACGCCCAGGTACCAGCAGGGGTCCGTGGTCTGGATTCAGCTCGATGCGACTTCGCACGGGGCCTGCGCCGTTGGGGCGCGAACGCAGCAGTCTACGCGAGTGGGGCGCTCCTGGCGAGCGAGCCCCCCAAACTCAAGCGAGCCTCTGAGCTCACACATGGGGATGGAAGATCAATGGGTTGCGGGAGCTCCTTCAAGTCGCGTCTCGGGTCTCAGATCTGGTAGGTGTAGGCGTCGGCGCCGGCCCGCGGCACCGCCGCCCTGGCCGCCTCCCGGCACAGCGTCTCCAGCGTGGTCTCGGCCAGCACCTCGCCCATGCGGCGGGCGAGGTCCGGCCACACGAAGTCCGGCCGGAACTCGGAGGTGCGCTGGCCCTCTGCCCCCGGTGCGCCCTCGAGCGGCCCCTCCACCGCTTCCACGATGTCGCGCAGGGTGACTTCCGTGGGCGGCCGGGCCAGGGTGTAGCCGCCGCCCGGACCGCGCTTGCTGATCACGAGCTCCGCCTTGCGCAGGCGCTGGAAGATCTGCTCCAGGTAGCGAGTCGGGATCTCCTGCCGTTCGCCGATCACGCGCACCTGCACGGGGCGCCCCTGCCCGTTGTAGGCGAGGTCGAAGATCCCGCAGACGGCGTACTGAACCTGGAGGGAAAGTCGCATGCAGAGGTCAAGAATGCACGACGGCCGGTGAAAGCGCCAGCGAGCCGGGAACCCCGATGCGCGTGGCCCTGGCGGTGACCTATGACGCCGCGTCCGGTCGGTTCGAGACCTACCCGGAGGAGCGCGTGCCGGCGATTCTCGAGCGACTGCACCAGGCCGAACTGGTCGTCGGCTTCAACGTGAAGCGCTTCGACGATCCGGTGCTCGCGGGGTACACCGACGACGACCTGGCTGCGCTCCCCACCTTCGACGTGTGCGAGGCCATCCAGAAGCGCATCGGCTTTCGGCTGCCCCTCGACCACGTCGCCCGCGAGACCCTCGGCGCGGCCAGGAGCGCCGACGGGCTACAGTCCCTCCGCTGGTGGAAGGAGGGCCGGGTGGGAGAGATCGAGGCGTACTGCAGGCAAGACGCGGCGCTGCTGCGCGACCTCGTGGCGTTCGCCGGCGAGCGCGGCTCTCTGCTCTTTCGCACCCGCGCCGGCTCCGGCGGTCACTCGCGTTCCACCAGGAGCGCGGCGTGAGCGCGACCGCGCCGGACCCGACGCCGCTCCACCGCGCCCTGCAGCGGGCGCACTGGAGCGTGCTGCTCACGCTGGTGGCCTGCGCGGCCTTTGCGTTCGCCCAGCAGGCCGGACTCGAGCCGCCGCCAGACCGCACGCTCACGGTCGTGGGCGTGTGCCTGGCGCTGGCCACGATGGGGGTACGGCGGCTCGGCAGCTCGAAGCGGATGCCGCCGTCCGCGCAGGTCGCGACCCTGCTGGCGAGCTACGCGCTGGCCGTGGCGCTGGGACTGCTCGGCGCCTACCTGGCCGCCCGGCTCGGGGCCCGTCAGATGGGGCTGGGCTTCACGGCCGCGGCTGCCATCCTCTGCCTGCGACCGCCCGGTCGGCTCCCGGCGAGCTGACCCGCGCGCGTTCCGGAGTTCTGCCTTGCACTGGCGCCGCTTCCGCAGCTTCTTTCCCGTGACGGAGGATCTGGTCTATCTGGATCACGCGGGGGGAGGCGCGCTCTCGAGCCGGGCGCAGGAGCGCCTGGCGCGCTTCGCCCACGACGCGACGACCCTGGGCGCCTTCGAAGGCCAGGCGGTCTGGCAGGCCGAACGCGACCGCGTGCGCGAACGCGCGGCGGCGCTGCTCGGCGTGCGACCCGCCGAGATCGTCTTTCCCACCCACGCGCGACAGGGATTCGCGGCGCTGCTCGAGGCACTCGACTGGCGGCCCGGAGACGTGCTGGTGCTGCGCGACACGGCGCCGCAGGACGTGCCCGGCCGGGCTGCACTGGTGCGGCGCGGCGTCGAGGTGCGCACAATCGCTGGCCCGGACAGGGTCGCAGGGGGCCGGCCCGTCTCCGAGCGGGCGATCGTGGACGCGATCGCGAGCCCGTCCGTGCGCATGCTGGCGACGCGGTCGGTGGACCTCGGGACCGGCGAGCGGGTTGACCTCGACCGTCTGGGCGCGCTCTGCCGCGAGCGCGCGGTCATGCTGGCCGTCGATGCGAGCGCGAGCCTCGGCTGCCTGCCGCTTCGCCCCACCCAGTCGGGGATCGACTTCGTGGCCGCAGACGGGCACCGCTGGCTGGGTTCGCTGCGGGGCTGCGGGATTCTCTACTGCGCGGCAGCCCTGCGCGACGCGTTGCGGCTCGAGGACGCGGTCGAGGCGGATTCGCCCGGCGTGGTCGCCCTGGGCGGCGCCGTCGACCTGCTGCTCGAGGCCGGGATCGACGCCATCGCCGCGCGCGTGCTGGCGCTCCGTGGCGCGCTCGCGCACGGGCTCCGCCGACGCGGCTGCACCGTACTGGGTCCCGAGGACGGAAACCCCTCCGGCGCCGTGCTCTTCCGCCCGCCGCGCGAGACCGCCGAGGCGCTCCACGAGCGGCTCCACCTCGCGCGCATCCACGTGGGACGCGCCGGCGCCTCGCTGCGCGCGTCGCCCCACTTCTACAACACCGAGGCCGAGATCGAGCGGCTCCTGGAGGCCGTGTCGTGCTCCTGACGCTCGACCAGGTCGAGAAGCGAATCGGTCCGCGCACGCTCTTCTCGGGCGTCAGCCTGCAGATCCGCGCGGGCGACCGGATCGGGCTGGTGGGACCGAACGGCGCCGGCAAGACGACGCTCCTGCGCATCGCGGCGGGGGACGAGGGCCTGGACGGCGGACGCGTGATGACGTCGCGGAACGTCCGCATCGGCATGCTCAAGCAGGAGATCGACCCGCGCCTCGAGCACAGCGTGCGCGAGGAGGCGGCCCGCGCTCTGGCGCGTCTCGCCGAGCTGGAGCTGGAGCTCCGCGAGCTCGAGGGCAAGATGGAGCGCGCCGGTCGCGACGGCCGCGAGGTGCCCGCCGACGTAGCCGAGCGCTACGACCAGGCCCATGCCGCCTTCCTGCACGGCGGCGGCTTCGAGCGCGAGGCCCGGGTCGAGGCAGTGCTCGAAGGGCTGGGCTTCGACGAGGCCGCGCGCGGCCGACCGCTCTCCTCGTTCAGCGGCGGCTGGCTCATGCGAGTCGAGCTGGGCAAGCTCCTGCTCTCGGAGCCCGACGTCCTGCTCCTGGACGAGCCCACCAACCACCTGGACCTGCCCGCCATCCAGTGGTTCGAGTCGACCCTGGAGGACTTTGCCGGCGGCGTGGTGGTCGTGTCCCACGACCGCACGTACCTGCGGCGCCACGCGCGGCGCATCGCCGAGCTCGACGCGCGCGGCCGCTTCGAGGTCTACGAGGGTGGCTACGAATCCTACCTGGAGCAGCGGGCGGCGCGCCGCGAGGAGCTGCTGGCGCGCAAGCGCAACCAGGATCGCCAGATCGCCCACATGCAGGGCTTCGTCGACCGCTTCCGGTACAAGGCGAAGAAGGCGCGCATGGCCCAGAGCCGGCTCAAGGCAATCGAGCGCATCGAGCGGGTGGAGGTCGACACGGGCGGCCCGCGCCGCATGCGCCTGCGCATCCCCGCCCCGCCGCGCGCGGGCGAGGTGGTGATGGCCCTCGACGACGTGTACAAGCGCTACGGCGAGACCGTCGTCTACGAGGGGATCGAGCTGGAGGTGAGGCGCGGCGACCGCATGGCGCTGGTCGGCCCCAATGGCGCGGGGAAGTCGACCCTGCTGCGCATCCTGGCTGGCGCCCTCGACTTCGAGCGCGGCGAGCGCCGCCCCGGGCACAACGTGCGCGTCGCCTTCTACGCGCAGCACCAGCTCGAGGTGCTCGATCCAGAGCGAACCGTGCTGGAGGAGCTGGCCGCCGGCGGACGCACCGGGGACGTGCCCCGCCTGCGCGGCCACCTGGGTGCCTTCCTGTTCTCGGGCGACGATGTCGAGAAGAAGGTCGCCATCCTCTCGGGCGGCGAGAAGGCGCGGCTCGCCCTGGCCAAGCTGCTGCTCCACCCGGCCAACCTGCTGGTGCTGGACGAGCCGACCAACCATTTGGACATCCAGGCCTGTGAGGTGCTGGAGGAGGCGCTCCGCGCCTACCAGGGAACCCTCGTCTTCATTACCCACGACCGGAGCTTCATCAACACCCTGGCCAACAAGGTGGTGGAGGTGAAGTCGGGCGTGCTGCGCGAGTTCCTCGGGAACTACGACGACTATCTGCGGCGCACCGGCGGCGGAGACACGGCCCCCGCGACCCCCCAGCCTCAGCCGCACACCGAGCGTGCGAAGGCGGCGGACGCGCCGCCCACCGGCCCGGTGCCGGCTGGCCCGGTGCGCAAGAAGGCGCACCGGCAGGAGCGCGAGCGCCGCAAGGCCGAGGAGCGCACGGGCCGCAAGATCGAGCGGCTCGAAGGGGAGATCCTCGAACGCGAGCGCGAGGTGGAGTCGCTGGGCTGGCGCCTCGGCGACCCGGAGATCTATCGGGACCCGGAGCAGGTGCAGACGATCAAGGCCCGGCGCGGCGAGCTGCAGGGGGAGATCGCCGAGCTCTACCGCGACTGGGAGCGCCTGGCAGACGAGCTGGAGGCTCTCCGAGACGGCGCAGATTGATTGCCCTTCCCGTGACTTAGCAGACCAAAGGTGATCCAGGCCTTTAGCTGGTCCACGCGCTCCACCCGGATCCGAACGCGGTCTCCTAGCTGGAATCGGCTGCCCGAGCGCGCCACCAGTGAGAGCGTGCGCTCGTCCAGCCGGAAGCGACCGGGCAGCGCGGCCGCGGGCACCAGCCCCTCCACGGCGAAGTCGTCGAGGCGCACGTAGAAGCCGTGGCGCGCAACGCTGGCCACGGTGCCCTCGAACTCGCCGCCCACGTGCCGGGCCATGAACGCGCAGATCGCCAGATCCGTACTCTCGCGCTCGGCCTCTACCGCCGCCCGCTCGCGCTGGGACAGGCGCGCCGCCACCCGGCTCATGCGCTCCTGATCCCTCTTCTCAACCCGTTTGAAAGCCGTGGCTCGGGCACCTCCTTCGAGGATCTCCACGAGAGCGCGATGGACCACCAGATCCGCGTAGCGCCGGATCGGCGAGGTGAAGTGGAGGTAGGAGTCGAAGGCCAGGGCGAAGTGGCCGCGGTTTTCGGCGTGGTAGCGGGCCCGACGCATGGAGCGCAGCGCCACCCAGTGGAGCTGGCGTTCGACCGGCCGGCCGCGCGCGCGTTCGAGCGCGCGCGCGATCTCGCCGGGCCCGAGCACCGCGTCGCCGCGGCCCTGGTGCAGGAGTCCCTGGGACGCGAGCAGCTGGCGCAGGTCCGCCTGCTCGGACGCGGACGGCGCCTCGTGGATCCGGTAGACGGCGGCCGCCCCTGCCGACGAGACGAAGTCGGCCACCGCGCGGTTGGCCGCGAGCATCGCTTCCTCGATCGCGCGGTGCGCCACCGTGCGCGGCGCCTCCACCACGTCCGCGGCGCGGCCGTCCTCGTCGAGCACGATGCGCGCCTCCGGCAGCTCGAGGTCGATCGCGCCCGCCGCCAGGCGCCGGCGGCGAAGACGCGCCGCCAGCTCGGCCAGCGCGCGCAGCGGCGCGCCGACCTCGGCGGGGACCTCCCGCTCCGGGCGCCGGCCCTCCATCACGGCTGCGGCGTCGGCGTAGTCGAGTCGCGCCCGGCTCCGAATGACGGCGGGGTAGAAGCTGCGCCGCACCACCGCGCCGGCCTCGTCGAGGAGTAGCTCGGCCACGATCGCGGCGCGGTCCGCGTCGGGCACCAGCGAACAGAGCTCGCCGGAGAGGCGTTCGGGCAGCATTGGGATCGCGCGGTCCGGGAAGTACACGCTGTTGCCGCGCTGGAGCGACTCGCGATCGAGCGCCGAGCCCCGGGGCACGTAGTTCGACACGTCGGCGATCGCCACGAAGAGTCGCCGCTCGCCGTCCACGAAGACCGCGTCGTCGTGGTCCCGGGCGCTGGCGGGGTCGATGGTGAGGAAGGGCCGGTCGCGCAGGTCTACCCGGCGAGCGATCTCGCGGGCGCCGAGCGCAGCCGCCGCCTCGGCCTCCGCAAGAACCTCGGCCGGGAACTCCACGGGCAGGCGCCGCCGCCACACGACCGCGCGGAAGTCGGCCTCAGGCGTCCCGGGTCGCCCGAGCCGCTCGACCACTACCGCCGACGGCATCCCACGGCCACCGGAGCCGGACTTGCTCTTGGCAATGGCCACGACCACGTCCCCATGGCGAGCGCGCCCGCAGTCCCTGGCCGCCACCCGGAGCTGCCAACGGGCGTCGTCTCGATAGGGCCGGATGCGCGCCTCTCCGCCCCGGCGCTCGAGGATGCCCACCCACTCGTCCCGCGGCGCGTCGACGACCCCGACCACCTCGCCGCGACGGCGGCGCGGGTCGCCGATCGGCGCCAGCAGCACCCGGTCACCGCTCCGGGCGAGATCACTCTCGGGCGCCGCCCAGAGCTCGCCCGCGTCGTCGAGGACGCCGCCCTGGTGGAGCGCGCCCTCCACCAGCCCATCGCGTCGGGGCGCGCGATAGCGGCGGCCGGCGCGCTCGAGCCGCCCGCGCTGGACCAGCCGATCCAGGCTTCGGCGCAGCACCCGACCCTGCTTGCGAGTGCCCCCGAGCTCGCGGAGCACCATCGCCGGCGTCAACGAGGTTCGGGCGCGGCCGGCGAAGAGCTCGAGAATTCGCTCGTCTGAGACCTGCATCCTCGCGTTGACGTTTAGCTCAGCCGGCCGTAGTCTCCCGCGCGGTCGCCCGGGTGGCGGAATTGGCAGACGCGCTAGATTCAGGATCTAGTGGGGGAGACTCCGTGCTGGTTCGAATCCAGTTCCGGGCACCACGCTAAGCCACCGAATTTCCCCGGTTAATCGCAAGCGCTCAAGGCCGGCTCGAGTCGGACCGAAGAAACAGGTGTGACCGCATCATGGTCACAGCGGGGCGCAAGCGCCCCGCACTTCGGCCGCAGACCGCGCGCAAGGGGAGCGCAGCGATGAGGCGATCTGAAGGCGAAGGTGCCGGCGGTATCTACCGCCGCGGCGGGAGCTGGTACGTCGATGCGTACGTCGGCGGGCAGCGGGTCCGGCGTTCTGCCGGCGCGACGAAGGTGGAGGCGCGGAGGCTGCTGGAGCGGCTCCGCCAGCAGGAGGCGCGCGGCTCGGAGTACGCTGCGCTCGGCGACATCCTGAAGGGCTACATCAAGACGTTGCGGCTCCGGGCCAAGCCGTCCACGGTGGCGCAGTCGGAAGTGCAGGCCGGGACCTTGGAGCGGCACTTCGGCTCAACCTTCGCCGCCTCGTCGATGTCGCCTGGTGACCTGGAGGGCTTCATCTCGGCACGGCTGGAGAAGGTCCGGCCCACCGCGCTGAACGGGACCCTCCGCGTCCTGCGCGCCGCCCTTCGCCACGCGGTGGAACACAGCCGCCTGCCACAGATGCCCTGCAAGGTGCGGATGCTGCGCGAGCCGAAGCGGCTACCGCGGATCCTGGCACCGGACCAGGTGTCGCGCGTGATCGAGCGCGCGCGGCCCCCGTTCGACATCGTCATCGCAGTCGCGGCCTACGCCGGGCTCCGGCACGGCGAGATCCTGCACCTGTGCGTGCGCGACGTAGATCTCGATGGGCGCGAGCTGCACGTCTCCGCCAAGCCGGACGTCGGCTGGCTGCCGAAGAGCCACGCCGAGAGGCGCGTACCGATCGCCGGCGAGCTGGCGCGCCTGTTCGAGCGGCAGCTCGCCACCCTGCCCGACCGGACTCCGACTACATGGGTCTTCCCCGGGTACGAGGGAACTCCCTACCGGAGCGCTGCCGAGCCGGTCCGCAACGCGTTCAAGGCAGCCGGCCTCTACCACCCAGACGCGAAGCCCGGGCTCCACCAGCTGCGGCGGACATGGGCCTCCACGCTGCTCGGCAACGGCGCCGACGTCGAGACCGTGCGGGAGTTGGGCGGCTGGGCCGACCTGGCGACGGTGCAGCGGTACCTCGCCAGCTCCGACGACCGCAAGCGCCGCGCGATCGACGGGCTCGGCTACCGGTCTGGTTGAGGCCCTCCACCGCGAAAGGACGAGGAAATGAACCCCCGACCCGCTGCTTAGAAGGAGGCCGCAGGACGACTAGGGGTCCCCTCACGGCCCTCTCGCTGCGCTGAGCAGCACTGTTCTGCGTAGTCCGGCACCAAGCACCACACCAGACCGAACCCAACGAGGGGGGGTACGGGAGGATTCGCTCC
>JAPUKG010000271.1 GCA_027295775.1 Pseudomonadota bacterium | reverse complement strand
AACGGCGGGGACGCATTCCAGGTGCCGGCCCCGGCCGGAGCCGGCCTCTAGGGTCGACTTCACGTCCAGCGCCGCTGCCGTGGTACGGTGGTGCCGCGGCGACGGAGGTCCGGTGGATGTCGATGCGGGAGCGTGAGCCGCGCGAGATCGAAGGGCCGCCGGTGCCCGCTTCCGGCGTACACCGGCGCAGCTTCCTGCGCGGCCTCGTCGGCCTGGGCGCAGGCGGTGCCCTGGCGAGCGTGCTCCCGCCCGCCGAGCGAGCCGAGGCCGGCGTGACCGGAACGGACGGGGCGCTCGGGCCGCTGGCCGCCACCTCGTTCCCCGATGGCGTGATGGCCGGCGATCCCCGTCCCGACGGCGCCTGGCTGCGCACGCGCCTGGAGGCACCCGCGGACGGCCGACCGCTGCCCGTACTCTGGCTCGTGGCCGAAGACCCGGACATGCGCCGCATCGCAGCGGGCGGCATTGGCTTCGCGCGCGCCGCCGACGGGCACTCGCTCAAGAAGCGTGTCCGCCGGCTCCGACCGGATCGCTGGTACTACTACCAGTTTCGCGCGCCCGGCGCCGTATCGGACGTGGGGCGCCTGCGCACGGCGCCGGCACCCGGCGCAAGCCCAGACCGCCTGCGCTACGCGTTCTGCTCCTGTCAGCAGCGCAACCAGAGCTTCTACGTCGCCCACCGCGCCATGGCACAGGAAGACCTCGATTTCTTCATGCACCTCGGCGACTACATCTATGTGAGCGACTCCGGCGACCTCGCCCTAGACGACTACCGGCGCCGCTGGCGCGGGTTCCAGAGCCACCCCGATCTCCAGGCGCTCCAGGCGAAGGTGCCGATCGTCTCCATGTGGGACGACGGGGAGTTCTACAACGGCGTCGATTCAACCGGCGACCCGGCGCGCCTGGCGGCGGCGCGCCGGGCGTGGTTCGAGGCGATGCCCGTGCCGCGGCGCCGGGACGACCGCGCCTACCGCATGTTCCACTGGGGCGATCTCGCGGACGTATTCATGATCGACGTCCGCTCCTACCGCGACCCGGAGATCCCAGCGAACGCATCGCTGGCCGGCTTCGACGCTCAGGACACGCGCCGGCCCCCCGCAGACCAGATGTTCGACGAGGACCGCACCACGCTCGGTGCCCGGCAGAAGCGTTGGCTCGCGCGCCGCATGCGCCGCTCGCGGTCGCGCTGGCGCCTGGTCGGCAATCCCTACAACATCAATCCCTGGAAGATCCAGGACTTCGACATGCCCAGAGACCGCGAAGCCGGGGGGCCCGACTTCGTGAAGAACGGCGGGCTCTACGTCTCCAACGAGGCCTGGGACGACTACGCCGCCGAGCGCCGCGAGGTGCTCGAGTTCCTCGAGCGGGAGGCCATCGACAACGTCGTCTTCACCAGCGGCCACACCCACTTCTACCTGGCCTCGGAGCTCCAGGCGGACTACGACGACCCCGGTGCCCGCACGGTGGCCTTCGACTTCGTGACGGGATCCCTCACGGCCGACCCGCACTGGTCCAATTTCACGAGCCCTCCCAATCCGGGTCTGCTCGAGGTCGTGGAGATGGTCTTCATGCTGTCGAACGAGCCCTACCTGAAGTACGTCAACATGTTCGACCAGGGCTACGCGGTGGTGGACGTCACACCCGAGGAGACGATCGTCGAGTACCGGCTCCTCGAGACCTGGGACGAGAACGCGACGGCGCGCACCGGCGCCCGCTTCCGCCTCGTGAACGGCAGCAACACGCTCGAGACCCTGTTCGACGAGCGCCCGATCCCGCGGGTCGTGCCGACCTAGCTCGCGCCTCAGCCGATGACGACGCCGAACTGGCCTGTGTCCACGTCGAAGATGCTTCGCGGCGCGCTGGCGCTGGGGTCCGTTCTGTTCGTGCTGCTCCTCCTCGAGCTCGTGCTGCGCGCACTGGGGACTCCCCATTTCAGCCAGCAGAAGCTCCGCACCCGCTACGACGGGTTCGCATTCGTGGTGGCAGACGCCCTGCCCGGGGAGAGCGGACCGCCGCACACCAGCACGCACTTCTACCACTACCCCGCCGGCCACACCTGGTACACGCGCTACCCCGACGATCCGCGCGGCTACTTCGAGGTGGGCGCACGCGTCCGCTACGCGCTGAACGCGGAGGGCTTTCGCGGCGACGACTTCCCGCTCGAGCCGACCGGATTTCGCGTCGCCCTGGTGGGCGACTCCATCACGCTGGGCGAGGGAGTCCACCTCGACGACACCTTCGGACGCCGGATCGAGCGAGCCCTGCGCGAGATCGACCCTCGGAGCGACGTCCTCAACTTCGGGGTCAACGGCTTCTCCACCGCCCACGAGGCCGTCATGCTCGAGCGGGTCGTGGCGCCCTACGAGCCGGACGTGGTGGTGCTCGGCTACACCCTGAACGACATCGACGGCAATCCGTTCGGGGCCCTGAACGAGGAGCTCGAGGAGCTGTCGTCCTCGCTTCCCTGGATCGACTCCCCCTCCCATGCGATCAACTTCATCTCGCGGCCGTTCTGGAGCCGGAGCGTTGCCAACCGCCATCGCGACCTCATGCTCTCCCTGTACGAGTCCGACGCCTGGAATACCCTGGCCTCCCAGCTCGGGGCCATGGCGAGGCTCTGCCGGGTGCGCGGCTGGACCCTGATCGCTGTGGTGTTTCCCGATCTGAGCTTCCTCGGCGAGCCCTATGCGTTCGACGCGATCCACCGCAAGCTCGCCGCCCTCTTCGGGGAGCTGGGCGTAACCTCGATCGATCTCACGGCGATGTTTCGGGAGCGCGGGGCGGCGGAGCTTCGCGTGCACGCGATGGACGCGCACCCCAACGAGATCGGTCACGCGTTCGCCGCCGACGCGCTGATGCCCGTGCTCGCCCCGCTGGCGAAGGTCCGTTCGCCGTGACTAGTCTTCGGGCGTGGCCGGGCGCAGGGCGTCGAAGCTCCAGAACGCCCGCATGGCCGTGATCTTGCCGTGCTCGTCGAAGCTCATGGTGCTGATGATGTCGAGGGCCTGCTGCTGGCCCTCGGGCCCCATCAGCACGACCAGCGGTGTCGCCGCCTCGCGACCGGCCACCCGCACCGGGCCCGTGCGCTTCATGGTGACGCTGCCCGTGGAGGCCTCGTAGAAGGCGCGGATCGCGTCGCGGCCGCGGCGGAGGTCCGAGCCGATCGGGTCCTCGATGGTGGCATCGTCGGCATAGAGCGCGAGGATGCCGTCCACGTCTCCCTTGTTGAGCAGCTCGGGATAGCGGTCGTAGACCTGGCGGATGTGGTTCGGGTCGGGCATGGCTCGGTCTCCTGTTGCGGCAATCCTATCACCCGGCCGACCGCAGCGGATCCCAGCGTCGACCCGGGTGTACAATACGCTCGGGGTTTCGACGCTGCCAGCCGATGACGCTCCTCTACTTCGTCTTCCTGCTCTCGGGCTTCAGCGCGCTCGTCTACCAGGTGATCTGGCAGCGCCTGCTCTCCCTGTCCGCCGGCGTAGACGCGATCTCGGTGTCGATCATCGTGTCCTCGTTCCTCGCCGGGCTGGGCGTTGGGAGCCTGATGGGCAGCATCGTGGCGGACCGCCTCCGCGCCAGGCAGGCGATTCTCGCGTTCGCGGGGATCAACCTCGCCATCGCGGCCTTCGCCCTGGCCAGCCGCTGGATCCTGTACGACCTGGTCTTCGTCGCCCTCCCCGCGGTCTCCGTCTCGCGCCCGGCCGCACTCGCCACCAGCTTTCTGACGCTCCTCCTGCCCACGACCGCAATGGGTCTCTCGTTGCCCGTGCTGACCCGAGCGGTGGTCGTGCGCATGGACCGGGCCGCGGAGTCGATTTCGTGGCTCTACGGCGTGAACACACTGGGGGCGGCGCTGGGCGCCCTGGTCGGCGGCGTCTACCTGGCCGGGACCTTCGGCTACGAGGGAACGCTGCGCATCGGCGCCGCCCTGAACGCCGCGGCGGGCCTGATCGCGTTGGCCGTCTTCTGGCGAGGCAGCGAGATGGAGCCAGACGAGCCCGCACCCGCCGCGACGCGCTTTCCCTGGAGCCGGCTGTCCATCCACGACTGGAGCTGGTTCGGGCTGGTGACCGTCTCCGGACTGGTCGTGATCTCTCTCGAGATGATCTGGTTCCGGGTCTTCGAGGTGATCTTCATGGGCCGGGCGTACGCCTTCTCGGTGGTCCTCGCCGTCTTCCTCCTCTTCGACGCCGCCGGCGCCCTGGTGGGCGCGCGGCTGGCGGCCCGCATCGCCGACCCCCGGCGCATCTTCTTCCTCCTCCAGGGCGCGATCGTCTCGCTGGGGGGACTCCTCCTGTGGGCGGCGGCGCTCGGCATGCAGTCCGATCCCGACGCCCTCCGGCACTGGACGGAGGTGGTGGACCACCCGCGCTGGGTCGAGACCCTGCTCTTCCCCGCCGCGGTGATCGGCCCACCGGCCTTCCTCGTGGGCATCTACTTCCCGGTCGTGCAAAAGGCGGTGCAGAGGGAGCGAAGCCTGGTCGGAACGCGCACCGCGCTGATCGACTTCGGCATCGTCCTGGGCAACAGCGCGGGCGGCCTCCTCACCGGACTCGTGCTGCTCTCCGTCCTGGGAGCGCCGGGCACCCTGCGCCTGCTGGCGGCGCTGGCCCTCGTCTTCACCGCCGGCGCCGTCTTCCGAGGGACCACCGCGGTGCGACTGGGCGCCATCGCATGCGGGGCGGCCCTCGTCGCGCTCCTCGTCCTCTTTCCCCGGCAGGATGACTTCTGGATCCGGATCAACCGCGTGCCGCCGTCCCTGGCCCTCCAGTCCCTCGTGGGAGAGGACGCCACCGGAGTCGCGGTGGTGGTGAGCCGCCCGAACCGGTCGGGCGAGAACGCGCAGCTCCTGATCCGCGGTCATCCCCAGGGCTCCATCGATCCCTTCTACCCGATCCATGGACTGCTCGGATCGATCGGCTCGCTCCTGCACCCCGATCCCCGGCAGATCCTGATCGTCGGCCTGGGCTCCGCGGGCACGGCGTACGCCGCCGGGGTGCACCCGGCCACCGAGCGCATCGACGTGGTGGAGATCACCGCGGTCCAACGAGAGGTGCTCGAAGCGCTGCTCGAGCGCGCGCCGATTGCCGCCCTCGAGACCGTCCTCCGCGACCCCCGATACCGGATCATCGAGGACGACGGTCGTCGGCTGCTGGCGCTGTCGCCCGCCCGCTACGACATCATCGAGGCGGATCCGATCCTGCCCGGCGCATCTCACAGCGGGCTGCTGAACTCGGTCGAGTACTTCGAGCTGGTGCGCTCCCGACTCGAGGAGGGGGGGCTTCTCGTTCACTGGATCTCGACGCCGCGCGTGGAGCGAACGATCCTGAGCGTCTTCCCCCATGCGATCCGTCTGGGCGACATCATGGTCGCCAGCGACGCGCCGATCCCGTTCGATCGCCGCGCGGTCTTTGAGCGCCTCCGCGAGGAGGAGATTCAGAACTACCTGAGCGCGGGGAGCCTGGACGTGGCCACCTCGTTCGCGCGCGCTTCGGCCGGCGGACGCCTCCGCCTGTGGGGGCCCGACAGCCCCCGAGCCGGGGAGTCCGGATCCCTCAACACCGACCTCTTCCCGCGCGACGAGTACGAGCGCTTCGTCCGCTGACGGGGCCCCGCTACACGGCTTCGATGCGGGCCGGGGTGTGCTTGTGCCAGGGCGTGCCGGCCAGCCAGTCGCGATCCTCACCGGCCGTGAGCTCGTTGAGCGAGGTGCCCGTGGCCCTCCGCGTACCGCCTTCGTCCGGGTAGTCGAGGCCCATGCCGTTGGGGAGTGAGACGTGCCCGGGCTGCATGCGATCCGACAGCTCGACGGCCACCTCGGCGCTACCCCGCTTGGTCGAGAGCCGGGCGCGGCCGCCGTCGGCCAGCCCCAGGCGCTCGGCGTCGCCGGGATGGATGCGCAGCGCCCCGGCGGCGTCCTTCCGCCGCCACTCGGGATCGCGCACGATCGTGTTGGCGGTGAACGAGCGCCGCTCGCCCGCCGACAGGACAAACGGGAACTCCGGGTCGGCCCCGGGCGGCTCCTCACTCGCCAGGCCGTCGAGCTCTTCGTAGAGCTCCGGGACTGCGAGGTGGATGCGACCGTCGGGCGTGCCCACCCGGTTCCAGCTCTCGTCCCAGTCGTCGACCGAGAAGATCACGCCGCTCGCGCCGTCGAGGATTCCGTCGAACAGGGCGTCGCCCAGCTCCGCGCCCTCGCCCTCGAAGCCGGCTCGGCGAATCGAGTCCCCGGAGCGCTGGGCCGCGATGTGGGCCAGCGCCCAGAGGACCGCGCCCTCGGCCAGGCGGTGGGGCAGCTTGTCGCCGATGGCGCGGTAGAGGACGACGGGGGCGAGCGAGAAGAAGCCGGGATCCTCGGCCAGGATTTCGAAGAACAACGCTCGGAAGGCGGCCCGCCCCTCGTCCCAGGCCTCGCGCAGCGCCTTCACGGTGGGCTCGGGCATGGCGCCCAGCGCCTCGATCAGCCGCGCGTGGAGCTCGGCCTCCGAGAACAGGCCGTCCGGCGGCTCCAGCAGCGGGCGGCGCAGGTGGAAGTAGTTGCGCGGGAACTCGAAGTTGAAGAAGGTGGCCTCGGCCTTCTCGAACTGCGTGGCCACCGGCAGCACGTAGTCGGCCAGCCGGGCGGTCTCGCTCATGGCCACGTCGATCACCACCGTGAGCTCGAGCGCCTCGATGGCCTCGCGCATGCGCGGGCTGTCGGCCAGCGAGTGGGCCGGATTGGCGCTCTCCACCAGCATGGCGCGGAAGCGCTTCGGGTGATCGGTCAGGATCTCGTCCGGGATCACGTTGCACGGGATCATGCCCGCGATGATGCGCGCGCCGGTCACCGGGCTCGTGCGCTCGCCCGCGCCACCCGAGGCCAGCGACTGGAGCGCCATCGGCGAGTAGGCGGCGCCCTTCTTGCCGAAGTTCCCGGTGCCGTAGCAGAGGAGCCGGTGCAGGTAGCTCACCAGGGTCGAGTGCCGGTTCATCTGCACACCCAGGTCCTCGAAGAAGGCCGTGCTCTCGGCCCGCGCAATCCGCCGGGTGGCCTCGCGCACGAGGTCCTCGGACACGCCGCAGGCCTCGCAGTAGCGGGCGACGGGCAGGTCCGCGAAGTGCGGCAGCACCTCGTCCAGGCCCACGCTGTGCTCGGCGAGCCAGTCGCGGGCCAGCAGGTCCTCCTGGACCAGGATGCCGATCATGGCGGCCAGCAGCCAGGCATCGGTGCCGGGCTTCACCTGTAGGTGGATGTTCGCCAGGTCGGCCGTCTCCGAGCGCCGGGGATCGACGACGATCAGGCACCGGTTCGGGTCCTTTGCGATCTCGCGCAGGGTCACGCGCGCGCGGGGGATGCCGTGGGAGAACCAGGGGTTCTTGCCGATGAAGATTCCCACCTCACAGTTCTCGAAGTCGGCGCGGGTGAAGCCGCCCATCATCTTGGCGCTCACCCAGAATTCGCCCGTCTTCTCCTGCGCGAGCGCGTTCGAGCGATAGCCCGAGCCGAGGACCGCCCGGGTCGAGCGCGAGTACGCGGCCGGCAGGTGGTTCCCCTGCCCGCCCCCGCCGTAGTAGAAGATGGACTCGCCGCCGTGCTCGTCGCGGATCGCGGCGAAGCGCTCGGCGACCTCGCGGATCGCGGTGTCCCAGTCGATCTCTTCGAAGCTGCCGTCGGGCCGGCGGCGCAAGGGCGCCGTGATCCGGTCGCGTCCGTTCTGGTAGTAGTCGAGGCGTGAGGCCTTCTCGCAGGCGTAGCCCTGGGAGGCCGGGTGCGCCTTGTCGCCGCGCACCTTCGCAAAGCGGCGGCCGTCCGCCCCGCCCAGCCGGATCTCGATCCCGCAGTTACACTCGCACAGGACGCAGGCGCTGGGCTTCCATTCCGAGAGCGAGAGCGAAGGCGAACGCGAAAGCGACGTCGACATGGGCATCCTCCCGACGCGAGGATGGGCCATTCGGTTGCTTTACG
>JAPUKG010000270.1 GCA_027295775.1 Pseudomonadota bacterium | reverse complement strand
TGTGGAGGGTGCTCATCACCAGGTGGCCGGTTTCGGCCGCCGTGAGTGCGGTCTCGATGGTCTCGAAGTCGCGCATCTCGCCGACCAGGATCACGTCCGGGTCCTGGCGGAGGGCCGCGCGCAGGGCGTTGGAAAAGCTGTGGGTGTCGACGCCGATCTCGCGCTGGTTGACGATGGAGCGTCGGTCGCGGATCAGGAATTCGATCGGGTCCTCGATCGTCATGATGTGGCAGGTCCGGTCGGAGTTGATCTGCTCGATCATGGCCGCGAGGGTGGTCGACTTGCCGGAGCCCGTGGTCCCGGTGACGAGGATGAGTCCGCGGTTCTCGCGGGAGATCTGCTCGACGATCTTGGGCAGGTGGAGCTGCTCGGCGGTCTTCACGCCGAAGGGGATCACGCGGAAGACGATCCCGATGGTCCCGCGCTGCTGGAAGACGTTCACCCGGAAGCGGCCGAGGCCCGGGATGCCGTAGGCCAGGTCGGCCTCGCGATGCTCCTCGAAGCGCTCCTTCTGGACCGGGTTCATGATCGAGAAGGCCATCTGCTGGATCTCTTCGGGCACGATCCGCTCGCCGTTCTTGAGCGGCACGAGCGCCCCGTCCACCCGGAACATGGGCGGCAGGCCGGACTTCAGGTGGATGTCGGATGCGCCACCCTTGAGAGCGATCTTCAGGATCTCGTTCAGCTCCAGCGCCACGCTGCGGGGCCCCCCTCCGGAAGCGCGGAGATGCACGCTCCCGTGGGTGGTTTCGACCAGATGAGCGGTGGGCTTGAGAAGGAGCTGGGCGGAGGCCCCGCGGGGCTCGGGCTCCTTCGCTGCTACACAGGGGATCGGGGCCCGGGTGTCCAATCATCGCCTCTCCGCCATCGTGAGCGCCGACGTCGCCGGCTACAGCGGGCGCATGGCCGGCGACGAGGAAGCGACCATCCAGGCCGTCACCGCCGCGCGGCCGCTGGCCGAGGCGCTCGCCCAGGAGCACCGCGGTCGGCTGGTGGATTTCACCGGCGACAATTTCCTCGGCGAGTTTCCGAGCGGGGTCGACGCGGTTCGCTTCTCGCTCGCCTTCCAGCGCCGCGAGCGGGCGAGTGCTCTGCCCTTCCGCGTGGGCATTCACATCGGCGACGTGCGTGTCGACGGGGAGCGCATCTTTGGGAACGGCGTCAACGTCTCCGCGCGCCTCCAGGCCCTGGCCACGAGCGGCGGCATCTGTCTATCCGCCGTCGTCCGCGATCAGATCCAGGGGAAGCTCGATCTCGAGCTCGAGGACCTGGGACCGCAGCCGCTGAAGAACATCCCCGAGCCGATCCACGCGCTGCGGGTCGCCGGGATGGGGGAGGGCGGCGCCCGAACGCGACGGAGCTCGGGCCGGCGCTGGGTCCTGTCGGCAGCGGCCCTCCTAGTCGTGGCGGCGGCAGGGCTCCTGGCCTGGCCGTCTGGCGGGCCCGCCCCGACGCCCGCGCCGGGGCGGCGGCCGCTGTTGCCTTCCTCCATCGCCGTCTTGCCCTTCCTCGATCTCAGCGAGGGTGCGGATCGCAAGTATCTCGCGGATGGGTTGACCGAGGAGCTGATCAGCTCCCTGGCCCGCAACCCGAGCCTGCGCGTGGTCGCGCGCAGCTCGGTCTTCGCCTTCGAGGGACGCGGTCTCGACGTCCGGCAGATCGGAGAGCAGCTGGGGGTGGGGAGCCTGCTGGAGGGAAGCGTCCGGACGTCGGGGGATCGGCTGCGGGTGACCGCCCAGCTGGTGCGCGCCCGCGACGGCTTCCACCTCTGGACCCAGAGTTACGACCGGGACATGGGCGACCTCTTCGCAGTGCAGACCGAGATCGCGAACCGCATCCGCGAGGAGATCGAGCCGGAGCTCGGCCTCGTCCTCGGCGCACCGGGGACGCCGCGGGCGCCCGACCCGCGCGCGTACCGGGCGCAGCTCGAGGCGCGCTACCACTGGAACCGCCGGCCCGAGGGGCTGACGGCGGCCGTCGCGCTCTTCGAGGAGGCGCTGGGTTACGACCCGGGCTACGCGGCCGCCTGGGCGGGGCTGGCAGGAGCCTACCTGGCCCAGTGGACGTACCTCCCGGACCCCGACCGGGTGGACGAGCTGCTGGGCCAGGCGCGCCATGCCATCGGCGAGGCGCTCTTCCTCGACGACCAGCTCGGCCTCGCCCACACAGCGCTCGGGACCCTGCGCGGCTTCGAGCTGCGTTGGGCGGAGTCCGAGGCCGCCTTCCGCCGCGCCGTCGAGCTCGACCCCGGGCATGCGGAGACGCACTACAACCTCTCCGTCTCGCTGGTGCTCGCGGGCCGCGTCGAGGAGGCCCGCGAGGTCATCGCCCGGGCGGTGGATCTGGACCCGCTGTCGCCGATCATGCTCCGTCACGCCGGGCTGTTTGCGCTCTTCGCCGGGGATTCGGAGGCTGCCAGGGAGCTAGCGCGCCGAAGCCTGGCACTGAAGCCGGGCGAATTCCGCGCCCGCGTGCTGCTGGCGCGCAGCCATCTGGCCGAGGGCGACGAGCGCGGCGCCATCGAGGCGTACGCGCAGGGGACGCCCTTCTGGCTGCGCCCGCTCACGCGGATCGGCGGGCGGCTGCTGGGGCCGCGCCGCTCCGCGAGCCTGCTCCTCGGCTGGAGCGCCATACAGACGGGGCAACGCTGCACGCCCATTCCCGAGGGCGGCGCCTGGGCGGCCGCCTTCGTCGGCGACGCAAGACTCATGGTGCACTGCCTGAATGAGGCGGCGGATCTGCGCCGAGTGGGATTCATGCAAGATCCGGTCTTCGATCCCCACCGCGACCTGCCCGAGTTCCGCGCCTACCTCGAGCGCGTGGGTCTCGCCCCCTGAGCAGAAAGCCCTTCCCAGGCGGCCTCCAGCCCCTGGATAATGCGCATACGGAGGGGATCCCATGCGCCTTGCTCGGGGCGGGCTCGCGCACACTGCGGCCGTGGTAATGCTCGCGGTGTTGGCAGGGCCGGCGGCGCCGCGCGCGGACGTGCCGGTCGAGACGGTGGGGCGCGTGGAGGCGCTACCCCAGCCGCCCGGGGACCACTGGGTGTGGATCTCGGACGTCATGCTGCGCCGGAGCGCGCTGCTGGATGTCGACCGGGGTGCGTTCCTGGGCATGGTGAGCGCGGGATTCCTCTCGCCCACGCTGTTCTCCTCCCAGACGGGCAGCGAGCTCTACCTGCCGGAGACCTATTACTCCCGCGGTAGCCGCGGGGAGCGCACGGACGTGGTCACCGTCTACGACGCGGCGACGATCGCGCCCGTCGGCGAAATCGTGATCCCGCCGAAGCGGGCGGTGAACGTGCTGCCCAATGGCAACGCGGCCGTGGAAGACGGGGGGCGCTACCTGGCGGTGCTCAACATGACGCCGGCCACGTCCCTCAGCATCGTGGACCTGGCGACGCGCACGTTCGTCACTGAGGTCGCGACGCCGGGCTGCAGCCTCGTCTACGCAGCCGGACCGAGTCGCTTCCTCAGCCTCTGCGCCGACGGGTCGTTCCTCACGGTGACCGTCGCGGAAGGCGGAGCGACCCGGGTCGAGCGCGGACCGGTCTTCTTCGACCCCCAGGCCGACCCGGTGACCGAGAAGGCGGTGCGATACGGCGACCGCTGGCTCTTCGTGTCGTTCGGGGGCGTGGTCCACCCGCTCGACGTCTCGGGCGAGACGCCGGCGCCCGGCGAGACCTGGTCGCTGCTCGACGAAGCGGACCGGAGCGCGTCCTGGCGGATCGGCGGGCGCCAGCACCTGGCGGTGCATCAGTCCACCGGTCGCCTCTACTCGCTGGTCCACCAGGGCGGCATCGACACCCACAAAGACGCCGGGACCGATCTCTGGGTCTACGACCTGGAGAGCCGGAAGCGGGTGCAGCGCATCGAGCTGCTCCACCCCGGATTCTCGTTTCTGCACATGTCCTTCGAGTTCAGCGGTGGTTGGGCCTGGCTGGCGGACTGGCTCCTCGATGTCGCGATCCCCAACCCCGGCATCGAGTCGATCCTGGTCACCCAGGACGACGAGCCGGTGCTGGTGACGGGCACGCAGATCGGCGGGTCGCTCGCGGTGTACGACGCGCTGAGCGGCGAGTTCCTTCGGCGCGTGTCCACCGGGAACATGATGGTCTTCTCGCTCCAGCCCTTTGCGCCGAACGTCGGGGCCCGGTGATGCCGCCGCTCCTCGACCCGGTGCTGCACGTGACCCTGCGCATCGCGCTCGCGCTCTTGCTGCTCTCGGCCGCGCGCCACAAGCTGGCCGCTCCGGCGGCGTTCCGCGACGCCATCGCCGACTACCGGCTCGTTCCGGGCTGGGCGACGACGGCGACGGCGGCCGCCCTCGTCGCCGCGGAGCTCGGGATCGGGGCGGCGCTGCTGGTGCCGGTGCCGGTGCCGGGACTGGGCGCCGCGGCGGGGCTGGCCACCGGGGCGCTGCTGGCCCTCTACACCGGTGCCATCGCCGTCAATCTGCGCCGCGGCCGACGCGGCATGGACTGCGGCTGCGCCGGCCCCGGCGCGCGGCGCGAGCTGGACTCGGGTCTCGTCGTCCGCAACGTCATCCTGATCGGCACGGCCGCACTGTGCGCCCTGTCCGTCCCGGTGCGCCCCTGGATCTGGCTCGACACCGCGACCGTCGCGGGCGGCGTGGCGGTGTCGGGACTCCTCTACGCCGCCATCGACCGCGCGCTCACAACGGGTGCCGGGCTGCGCGCCATGCGAGGTGATGCATGATCGACGCCCTCGTCGTCTCCAACCTCCTGCTCTGGGTCCTCGTGATCGTCCTCGCGGTCGTGGTGCTGGCCCTGGTGCGGCAGATCGGCGTGCTCCACGAGCGGGTCGCGCCCGCGGGCGCGCTGATGGTGCGCGGGGGACCTCGCGTCGGGGAGACCGCGCCGGCCGTTGACGTCGCAGACTGGCGTGATCGACCGGTTCGCATCGGCGGAGCGGATCCGGACGGGCGGAGCACCCTGCTCTTCTTCCTCTCGCCGACCTGCCCGGTGTGCAAGACGCTTCTGCCCGTTCTCGACTCGGTGCAGGCGGCGGAGGGCTCCGGGCTTCGCGTCGTCCTGGCCAGTGACGGGCCGCGCGCCGACCACGAGGAGTTCGTGCGCAAGTACGGGCTCGATCGCGCGGTGTACGTGCTCTCCACCGAGCTCGGACTCACCTACCAGGTGGCGAAGCTGCCGTACGCGGTCCTGATCGACGGCCACGGCGTGGTCCGCGCATCCGGGCTCGTCAACTCGCGGGAGCACCTGGAGAGTCTCTTCGAGGCGATGGAGCGGGGGGTGCCGTCCCTCCAGGCGTACCTGACCGAGCAGAGGGGGGCCCGCCGTGTTGCTTGACCGATGGTTCGCGGAGTCCGCCCGTCGCATGGCCCGGCGAACCTCGCGGCGGAGCTTCCTGACCCGCCTGGGCGCGATCCTGGTGGGTGGAAGCACCCTTCCGCTCCTTCCCATCGAGCGGGCGCGCGCCCAGGACGAGCCGGGCGCGCGGGCGCCCGCGCCCGGAGAGCCCGACCCCGATACGCCGGTCGGTGATCCCCAGAGCTGCGAGTACTGGCGCTACTGCGCCATCGACGGCTTCCTGTCGAGCTGCTGCGGAGGAACCCACACCTCGTGTCCGCCGGGAACCGAGATGTCGGCCATCACCTGGATCGGCACCTGCCGGAACCCGGTGGACGGCGTGGACTACATCATCTCGTACAACGACTGCTGCGGGAAGGACATCTGCGGCCGCTGCTTCTGTCAGCGCAACGAGGGCGATCGGCCCATCTACTACACCCACAAGAGCAACGACATCAATTGGTGCATGGGACAGGTCGGGGTCATCTACAACTCCACGGTGGCGATCGTCATCGGCGTCGCGACCGAGTCGTGATCCGGGCCCTTGCCGGCGGGGCGCTGCCCGCCCTGCTGGTCGCCGCCGCTTGCGCCGCGACCGCTCAGTCGCGAGAGCCGCACGTGAACTACATGCTCCACTGCCAGGGCTGCCACCTCCCCGACGGCGCCGGCACCGAGGGGCAGGTGCCAGCCCTGCAGGACACCGTGGGGAGGTTCCTCGCCGTTCCCGGCGGACGCGAGTTCCTCGTGCGGGTTCCCGGCGTCGCCCAGGCGCCGCTGGCCGACGCCGATCTGGCGGCGCTCCTGAACTGGGTCGTCCGCCAGTTCGGCCCCGCGGAGATCGCCGCGGATTTCGTCCCCTTCCGCGGCGAGGAGGTCGCTCGCCTCCGCCATTCGCCCCTCACCGACGTGGCCACGGTGCGCGGCGAGCTCGTCCAAAGGATCGAGGCGGAGGACTGATCCGGCGGGGACCCGGCTCAGCGCTCGGGCGTGAAGCGAACCCTCATCTCGGTGCACGAGCGCACCAGCGCCGCCGGCTCGACCACCGGACCGCCAGCGGCGTACTTCATGTCGGGGAGTCGGCGCAGCAGCTCCTCGAAGGCGACGCGCATCTCCATGCGGGCCAGGTTGGCACCCAGGCAGAAGTGACTGCCGACGCCGAACCCCAGATGGATGGGGTCGCGCTCCACCCGGAAGACGTCCGCGTCCTCGAAGACCTCCTCGTCCCGGTTGGCCGAGGGGTAGAGCACCAGGACCTCCTGGCCCTGGCGGAGTGGCTTTCCCCGGAGCTCGGTGTCGCGGGTGACGGTGCGGCCGAAGGAGTGGACCGGCGACACCATGCGCACCATCTCCTCCACGGCCGAGCGGATCAGCGACGGGTCGTCGAGCAGCTTCTGGCGCTCGCCCGGGTTCTCGATCAGGAGCTGCATGCCGCCGGACAGCGCGTTGCGGGTGGTTTCATTGCCCGCCACCAGCAGGATGACCAGCAGCATGATGAGCTCGTCGTTGGCCAGACCGAGGTGATCCCGGCTCATCTCGTTCGGGAGCCGCTCCAGATCGAACTGGTGGAGCATGCCCTGGTCCTTGGCGCCGACCAGGACGCTGACCAGGTCGTCCTGCGGATTCTGGCGCCGATCTTCGATGATCTTGGTCACGTAGGCCGAGTACTCGACGAAGGCGGCGCCGGCCGCGGCCATGATCTCGGGGTCGTCGTGTCGCCCGTCGGCGGTGATCATGGCGTCGGACCAGCGGCGGAAGCGCTCGCGGTCCTCCTTGCGGATGCCGATCATCTCCGCGATCACGAGCAGCGGGAGCGGCACGGCGATCGACTCGACGAAGTCGCACTCGCCCTGCGCGGCGACTCGGTCGATGCACTCGGTCACGAGCCCGCGAAAGATCGTCTCCAGCCGGCGCACCGTCCTGGGCGTAAAGCCCCGGTTGATGAGGCCCCGGAGCTGGCCGTGGTGCGGCTCGCCCGCGTCGATGAGGCCGATCTTGGCCGGGCTGCCCGGCCGCACGCCGTGGGCCGACGTGAAGAGATCCTGGTCCTTCGACACGGCCGAGACGTCGGCGAACTTGCTGATCAGCCAGACCCCGTCCGGCTCGGACCAGTGGACCGGGTCGTTCTGGCGCAGCCAGCGCGTGCGCTCGGGCATGTGCTCGTCCCAGCTCTCGGAGGACAGGAAGGGGACGTTCGCGTCCATGGGGAGCTCCTTGTTGTCATGCATCGGCAGGGGGTTCGTCGGGTAGGAGGGTTTCGACCAGCTGCCGCAGGAAGCGCGTCTGCCGCTCGATCACGGCCTCGTCGCGCGGGTCCTCCCCGACCCACTCGTGGAGGAGGGGCGCGATGGTGAAGAACCCGACCACCACGTGGTAGAAGGCGAGCACCAGGAGCGGGATCTGCTCGGGACCCCAGCGGCGCGTCGCCGGCGTCGCCATGGCCAGGTCGTGGGCGCGAGCGAACAGCGGCGTGACCCAGGACCGCAGCATCGGCGTCAGGTGCTGCCCGCCGGTCAGGGTCTCGTGCTGGACCAGGCGCGGGAGCTCGGGCCGCTCGGCGAGGACCGCCATCACGCGCTCGACCAGCTCGCCGGAGTCGCGGGAGCCCAGCCCCTCGGGCTCGAGGGTGTCCGACAGGACCGCGATCACCGGCGCGAGACCGCGTTCGAGCACCGCCGCGTAGAGGGCGTCCTTGCTGGCGAAGTGGTTGTAGAGGCTGGGGATGCGCACCCCAACCCGGTCGGCGACCGCGCGCAGCGTCGTCCCGGCGTAGCCGTGCTCGGCGAACAGCGCCTCGGCCGCGTCGAGGATGCGCTCGGCCGTCCGCTCGCCCTTGGGGGTGCGACGCGGCGGGGCGGGCCGGGCTGCGCTGGCGGAGGCGAGGGACAAGCGTGACCTCGAAAACTAACGATCAATAGTTTGTTCTATTGGACTCTTCCGGTCAAGGGGTTCTGCGGGCACTAGCGTGGTGGCGTGCGAGGCCTCCCTGCGTGGTTCGCTTGCCGGATCTGGCCCGGCCCACGTGATGGAAGCCCCTGACCGAGCTCCCCTATCGAATGGGCCGGATCGGCGGGCAGATCGACGCCGACGACATCGTGACCTATCCGGATGCGGGCATGCGGCGCAGCCGCGCCGGGGTCGAGGCGCTCGGCTAGCGCGCCACCGGGAGCGCACCCGGTTCGGGCTCGGTCGCCCCGAAGAAGACGGCGTAGAGGACCGGCACCACGATCATGGTGAGCAGGGTGGCAAAGCTGAGGCCCGCCATCACGGTCACCGCCAAGGACACGAAGAAGGCGTCCAGGAGCAGGGGCATCATCCCCAGCACCGTGGTCAGGGCCGCCATGCCCACGGGGCGCAGGCGGCTGACCGCCGAATCGACGATGGCGAGATAGGTGTCCTTCCCGCCCCGGATCTCGAAATCGATCTGGTCGATCAGCACGATGGCGTTCTTGATCAGCATCCCGGACAGGCTCATGAAGCCGAGCAGCGCCATGAAGCCGAACGGCTGGCCCGTGGCCAGAAGGCCCGCGGTGACGCCGATCAGCGCCAGGGGCACGCACAGCCAGATGATCAGGGGCTGGCGCAGCGCGTTGAACAGCATGACCACGACCAGCACCATGGCCAGCAGGAACGCCGGGATCGTGGCGGCCAGACCCGCCTGGGCGTCGGCGGAGCTCTCGTACTCCCCGCCGTACTCGATGGTGTAGTCGGGCGGCAGCTCGAGGGCGCCGACCTTCGGCATGAGCCGCGCGAGCAGGGTGCTGGCGTTTCCGCTCCTGGGGTCGCAGTGCACCCACAGCGTGCGCTTGCGGTCGCGCCTCGTGATGATCGGATCCTCGAAGGTCGTCTCGAACCCCGAGACCACCTGGCGCAGCGGAATGAACCCGTGGGCCACCGGGCTCCAGATCTGGAGGTTGCGGATGTTCGCGACGTCGGCGCGCTCTTCCTCGGGCGCCCGCTCGATGATCGGCAGCAGCTCGTCCCCCTCGCGGTAGACCCCCAGCTGGCTGCCTCCGAAGCCGATCTGGATCGCCTTGGCCACGTTCTCCCGGGTGATCCCGTTCAGGTTGGCCTGGGTCTCGGCGAAGATGGGCGTGAGCACCTTCTCGCGGTGTCGCCAGTTGGTGCGGATGGCCTTGGCGCCGCCGTCGGCGTGCATGATCGACTCGACCTGGCTGGAGATGCGGCGGATCTCGTCGAGCTCGGGCCCGATGATGCGGATCTGGATCTTCCCGCCGTCGCCGGGCCCGAGCATGAACTTCCGCGTGTAGACGAGCGCGTAGGGCGCGGTCTCGGCCAGGTGTTGCTCGATCTCGGGCAGCAGCGCGTCGATCTTCCGGTAGTCGTCCACGTCCACCATGAACTGGGCGTAGCCGCTGTCGTTCTTCTCCGCGGCGTAGGTCAGGACGAAGCGCATCGCCCCCTCGCCGATCACCGTGCTCACGTGGGTGACCTCATCGAGATCCAGCAGGTACTCCTCCACCTTCCTGGTGTCGCGCGCGGTCTCCTGGATGTGCGTGCCGCGCGGCATCCAGTAGTCGAGCAAAAACTGGGGGCGGGTCGAGTCCGGGAAGAAGCTCTGGTCGACGTAGCCGAAGCCGTAGACCGAGGCGGCGAAGAGACCGACCACGGTGCCCAGTGCCAGCGGTCGGCGACGCAGACAGAAGCCGAGGAAGCCCCGGTAGGCCGCGTAGAAGCCGCCTGCGTAGGGGTCCGGCGGCTCCGCGCCCTCCTTCTGCTCCGGCACCTTCAGGAACATGACGCAGAGCAGCGGCGTCACCGTCACGGCGGTCACCCAGGACAGGCCGAGCGAGATGAACACGACCTGGAAGAGCGAGCGGCAGAACTCGCCGGTGCTGTCGTCGGAGGTGCCGATGGCCGCGAAGGCCATGATCGCCACCGCCGTCGCTCCCAGGAGCGGCATCGCCTGCTGACCCACGATCTCGTTGGCCGCGTCCTCGGGCCGCCGGCCCTGCTGCATGCGGATGAGCATGCCGTCCACCACCACGATGGCATTGTCGACGAGCATGCCCAGCGCGATGATCAGCGCGCCCAGCGAGATGCGCTCGAGCGACACCTGCCACGGCCCCATGAAGATGAAGGTGCCGAGGATGGTGACCAGCAGGATGAAGCCGATCAGGAGGGCTGCGCGCAGGCCCATGAAGAGCAACAGGACCACGATCACGATGGCGATCGCCTGATAGAGGCTCACCAGGAAGCCGTCGATGGCGACCTCCACCGCCGTGGACTGGACGGAGACGAGCCCGAACTCCATCCCGAGCGGGATCTGCGAGAGCAGCTCTTGAGTCCGCTCGCTCAGCGCGTTGCCCATCTCGACGACGTTTCCGCCGGACACCGTCGAGATGCCGATCCCGATGGCGGACTTGCCGTCGTAGCGCATCAGCTTGTCGGGCGGGTCGAGGTAGCCGCGCCGGATGCTCGCCACGTCGCGCAGGTAGATCTGCCGGTCCGAGTCGCGGGGCGAAATGATGGTCGATCCCAGCGACTCCACCGTGTCGGCCGCCCCGGTGGGCTCGATGGCGATGAACTCGACGCCCACCTCCACGCGCCCGGCGTCGGCGACCACGTTCTTCTCGCGCAGCTCGCGCTCGATGACCTCGGGAGAGATGCCCAGCTGGGAGAGGCGATCCCGCGACGGCTCGATGTAGATCACCTCCTTGCGCACCCCGTAGAGCTTCACCTTGGCCACGTCCTGGACCAGCGTGAGCTCCCGGCGCAGGAGCTTGGCCGTCTCATAGAGCTCGGCGTAGCTGTACTCCGGCCCCGTGAGGGCGATGAAAACGCCCCACACGTCGCCGAAGTCGTCCACGACCAGGGACGGACCCGCGCCCGGCGGAAGCTGGCTCGCCACGTCGCCCACCTTGCGGCGCAGCTCGTCCCAGACCTGGGGCAGGCCGTCCTTGTCGTACTGGTCCTTGATCTCGGCGGTCACCGTGGAAATGCCCCGCTCCGAGCGCGACTCCTTCACGCGTTTCAGCTGCGGGAGCTGCTGGATCGCCAGCTCGATCTTGTCGGTGACCTCCTCCTCCACCTCCTCCGGCGACGCGCCGGGATAGGGGGTGATGATGAGGGCTTCCTTGATGGTGAACTCGGGGTCCTCGAGCCGGCTCAGGCTCTGGAACGAACTGGCCCCGACGCCGATGGTGACGATGGTCAGGACCAGGGTGACGACCCGGTTGCGGATCGCGACTTCGGCGATCTTCACGGCGGGCCCGTGCTAGAAGCGCCGGACGGTCATGCCGTCCTGCAGCTGCTGGACCCCCGATGAGACCACCCAGTCGCCGCTGGAGAGTCCGGCTCGGATCTCGATGTTGTCGCCCGAGAGCGAGCCCACGTCCACCGCGCTGCGCGAGACCCGCATGGTCTGGGGATCGACCTTCCAGACCAGGGAGCCGCCGTCGTCCCCGGCGAAGACGGCCTGGGACGGAATCTGGAGTCCGCTCGAAGCGCCGGCGCGGTCGGCGGGAAGGTCGATGATCAAGCGGGCGGTCATGCCTGGCAGGACCGCGTCCTGATCGTTCTCGAACGCGAAGGTGGCGTCGAACGTGCGGGTTGTGGGATCGGCCGCCGTGGCGAGCTCGCGGATCTTCGCGGGAAAGACCCGATCGGGCAGCGAGCTCACGATCACCCGGGGCTTGAGCCGCGCGTTCACGACCTCGAGGCCGTCCTGCGACTTCCGCCCCGCGAGATCGGCCTCGGGCACCGCCACCACCATCTTGAGGAGCGTCGCGTCCTGGACGATCAGCACCGGCTCCTTGGCCTTCACGTTCTGGAAGTCCTTGACGAGCTTGCGGGCCGCCACGCCGGCGAAGGGGGCGACCAGGACCGTGTCCTCGACCGCCTTTTCCGCCTGGGCCAGGCTGGCCAGCGACACCTCGTGCCGGCGCTGCGCGGTCTCCATCTCGATCTGGGGCGAGACCCCCTTCTCGTACATGATCCGGTAGCGCTCGTGGTCGGCAGCGGTCTTCTTGGCGTTGGCCACCGCCTTCGCGAGCTCCGCCTCGTAGTCCCGCGGATCGAGCTTGGCCAGAACCTCGCCCTCGGCGACCCGCTGGCCCTCGATCACCAGGAAGTCGGTGATCCGCCCGGGCACCTCGAAGGCCATCTCGGCGTGCTGCCAGGCGGCGACCACGCCGGAGTACTCGTTGGTGCCGCGCTCGGTGCCCGATCCGATCTCCAGGATCCGCACCGGCCGGGCGACCTCCTCCTGCACGACCACTTCCTCGCCACACGCCGCGCCGAGCACGGCCGCGAGCGCGGCGCCTCCCAGCGCGAGCCACTGCCTACGCATCCACAACCCCTCCCATAGGTAAAGGGCGGTCCATGCTACCACTTGGCGTGGCGGAGGAGGGCGTGGCGGGGGAGGGGGCGCCCTGCGGAGGTCCAGATGAAGCTCTATACCGGCCCGGTCAGCCTGTTCAGCGCGAAGGTCCGCATCGTCTTCGACGAGAAGGGACTCGTCCCGGACGAGCACGTGAGCGTCGACTGGAGCCTCGAGCGTCGCTACCTGCCCCACCACCCGGACATCGTGCGACTGAACCCGCGCTGCAAGGTGCCGGTGCTCGTGGATGGCGACGCCGTGATCTGCGAGTCGACCGTGATCTGCGAGTACCTCGACGAGCTGTACCCGGAGCCGCCCCTGCTCCCGCGCACGCCTGCCGCCCGCGCGCGCTGCCGCACGCTCGAGGCCTTTGCGGACGAGGAGTTCTTCCCGGCGGTCTGGGACCAGGTCGAGGAGGCCCTCTACCCCGCCGCCGAGGGCGGTCGCGACGTCCCGCGCCTCGCGGCGGCCCGCGCGCGCATGGCGGAGATGTACGCGGAGCTCGACGGCGAGCTCGCCGGACGCGAGTTCTTCTGCGACACTTACAGCATCGCCGACATCGCGAACTTCGTGATGATCACGGCCGCGGCCACGATGGGCGCCCCGCCCGACCCGGTGCACGCCCACCTGACGGCCTGGCTCGCGCGCACCGCGGCGCGTCCGGCCGTCGCTCGGGAGATCGCGGCGATGCGGGACTACATGGCGAAGCTCGGGACGCCTGCCTAGCTCGGGCCGAGGATCCCCCTGACTTCGAGGTTGCGGAACAGGGCATCGCAGTCCTCGCGGTACGGATCGCCTCGGCGCTCGCGACAGCCGCACAGCACCCGCGCCTGCTGGACTGCGACTCGGTAGGCATCCTGGGCCTGGGCGATCTGGTTGGCCAGGCGGCGGGTGGCAAGCGATGTTCCGCCGCCCATGGTCTGGCGCATGAGGTGGCGGCCTTGACGACTGGCGGTGCGCGCGGCCTGCCAGCGCGCGACCTCCGCCCTCTGCAGCGCGGCGAGTGGATCGTGTGGCTGCGCGGCGATGGCCGCCTGGCAGATCGCGGGCTCGGGCGGATCCGCCGCAACCGGGGGAGTGAACAACACCCATCCAGCCATGGCCATCATGGCCATGGCCTGCATTGGCGGAGGCGGCGGGAATCGAGGCTCTACCAGGTTGACCAGGTCAGGCTGGTCATAGCTCGGACACCTTCCCGCTGTCAAGCAATTGTTTACTGATCGGTCTAGAAACAGCACCCTGCTTCGGATACGCTCGCTTTGTGGCGCGAGGCAGACCCAGAGAGTTCGACGAGTCCACCGCC
>JAPUKG010000027.1 GCA_027295775.1 Pseudomonadota bacterium | reverse complement strand
GCCCCGTCGGGCAGCACTCTCGGGCGATATCTCCTGCTGGGCATCGAGCACATCCTGACCGGCTGGGACCACCTGGCCTTCGTGATCGCGCTCCTGCTCCTGGCGGGCACCCTCGGCGAGGTCGCGAGGCTGGTCACAGGCTTCACCATCGCACACAGCGTCACCCTCGCCCTCGCCGTTCTCGGACTGGTGCATCCCGAGGCACAGGCCGTAGAGGCGGTCATCGGGTTCTCCGTGGCGCTCGTCGGTGTGGAGAACGGCTGGGTGCTCGCGGGTCGCGGGCGCGCACTTCCGTGGATCGTGACTGCCGGCTTGTCGCTGGCGACGCTGCTCGCCGTCGCGGGAGCCGGCACGCTGTCCGCGATGACCCTGGCGGGGCTCACGATCTTCACGGCCTCCCACTTTGCGCTGCTGTCGCGCGCCGAGCGACCGGCCCGCTGGCGCGCCGTCCTGGCCTTCGCGTTCGGTCTCGTCCACGGCTTCGGCTTCGCGGGAGTCCTGAGCGAGATGACCCTGCCCACGGCGCGGCTGGCTCCCGCGCTGTTCGGCTTCAACCTGGGCGTCGAGATCGGACAGCTCGGCGTGGTGCTCCTGGTCTGGCCGTTGCTCCAGGTGCTCGCGCGCCGGCGGGGTGACCGGGCCCGCCGCCTCACCGCCGAGTTCGCCTCGGCGGCCATTTTCTGCATCGGCCTCGTCTGGTTCCTGACCCGCGCCTTCTGAGCACGCTCAGAAGAACCGGTCGGCGATGGTGATCGCACTGAAGTAGCCGAAGAAGAGAAAGGAGGTGCAGAGCGCCGCGACTCGGACGGGGCCCGGGCGCAGGGGCGGCTCGAAGCAGCGCCAGCCAAGCCACAGCAACAGCCCCGAGTACAGGAACATCACCACCGCGTTCAGCGAGGCGGAGAGGACCAGGAGCTGGAGGGGTTGATCGAGACCCAGGGCGAGGACGCCAACGCCGAAGGCGATGAACGTCCACAGGGTCATGATGTACAGCTGAGAGAGCGAGAAGCGGGAGTTGCCGCGCAGCAAGCCGGTCGCGATCAGGTCCACCACCACCCGGCTGACGGCGTCCAGGAGCCCGAGCTCGGTCGAGAAGAGGACGGCGATGCCGGCCCAGATGAACGCGTGGCGCGCGAGCGCGCCGAACCGTTCCTCGAGCACTGCGCCCTGATCGTCGATGAAGCGCAGTCCCTCGGCCACCTCCGCTCCCTCGCCGAGTAGCGCGTGGGTGAGCAGACAGAAGAGACACAGCGACAGGACGCACAGGAACCAGAACGAGAACAGGTGCTCGATGTTCGCGCGCCGCCACCACACCCGGAAGTGGTCGAGCTCCTCGGGCGTGCCTTCGAAGACCGCACCGACCTCGCTGCCCGCCTCGTCCCGTCCGGTGAAGGGGCTGGTGATCCGTCCGATCCAGCGCCCCATGCCGTAGCCCTTGTCCTTGATGTAGTTGGACTGGGCCAGGTTGGCGGTCCCGCCGGCACCGGCGAAGGCAAGCGCACCGAGCAGGAGCGGCATGTCGATCCCGTCGGGAATCTGCCCGAAGCGCAGGGCGCCGGCGGCGAGCGCCGCCAGCGACTCGCCGCGCACGACCAGCGCGGCCAGCGCCAGCGCGAGCGCGAAGATCACCACGACCAGCACGATCTGGACCGTCTCGATGGTGCGGTAGACGACCGGGCCCAGGGAGAGCACGAGCCCGGAGAGGATCAACCCGGCGACGGCGAATGGCGTGACCGGGCCGCCGATCTCCCAGGTGAGGAGCGTGGCTCCCCCCGTCGCCCAGCCGGGCCAGATCCAGGGCACGGTGGCACAGACCAGGAACACGGGGCCGAAGCCGCGCCAGAGCCGCACGAATCCGGTCACCGCGCTCTCCCCGGTGGCGAGCGTGTAGCGCTCGATTTCCATATTGAGAAAGAACTGGATGGTGACGCCGACCCAGCAGGCCCAGAAGACCGCGAAGCCGTATTCGGCGGTGAGGCGGGGCCACAGGATGAACTCGCCGCTGCCCAGGGAGAGACCCAGCAGGATGATGCCCGGCCCGAGCATGGCCCGGAGCGGAGCCGGCGCCGGAAGCGCTTCTCGGCGCGGCGGCGGCAGCACCCCGTCCGGCAGTCGAATCAGCGTCACGGAGCGGCTTCCCCCTCCTGCGCGAACGCTTTCTCGAGCAGCGCAGCCAGGGTCTCACTTGCCCGGCCGATGTCGACGCCCTGCGGATCGATTTGCCACTGGAGGTTGAGGCCCGTCAGCACGGCAACGAGAACGGTACCCGCACCGTCCGGATCGATCCCGTCCGGCAGGATGCCGGCCTCGGCGGCGCGCTCCGCCCACACCCGGACGTAGCCGCGGAAGCGCTGGTGGAGCCGGGCGTAGTCCTTCAGTAGCTGCGGCCGCGGACCCAGCCCCTCGAAGAGCAGGACGTAGAACAGCCGACCGATGGGCGGGTTGCGGAGCATGTAGTCCCGGAAGGCGAAGACCACGTCGCGCAGGCTGCCGGTCCGCACCTGGAGGAGCGGGATCAGGGTGTCCTCGAAGCGGCGGAGAGAGGCCTCGACCACCGCGAGCAGGAGCCCCTCCTTGGAGCCGAAGTGCCAGAAGATGGAGCCGCGGCTGATCCCGGCCTGCTGGGCGATCGCCTGCACCGAGGTATTGCCGTAGCCCTTCTCGGCGAAGAGCCCAGCCGCCGCGTCGATCAGGCCCTGCCGCGTGCGCTCCGACTGCTCCCGCTTCCGGCCCCCGCCTTCGGCCATCTGGGACTCCTCCGGGCACTTGACACGCCGTGCCGGTTTGCAATACTGATCGTCCAGCATAGAAAAACTGGACCTCGCCCACAACCTCGGTTTCGGGATTGGCTTTCCAGGTCCCGGGATTTTGGTTCCCCGAAGTGCGTCCCGATGCTTTGATTCCCAAAGGAGGGGCTCCCCCGTGGCCAGCTACGCCTACGACCGCCTGACTGCTCTCGACTACTCCTTCCTCGCGCTCGAGAAGCCCAACGCGTACATGCACGTGGCCTCGACCCAGATCTATGAGGCCGGACCGCTCCGGCTCGAGGACGGCGGCATCGACGCGGAGAAGTTCAAGAAGCTCACCGCCGCGGCCATCCACCAGATCCCGCGCTACCGCCAGAAGCTGGCGTACATCCCGATCGAGAATCACCCGGTCTGGGTGGACGACCCGGACTTCAACATCGACTACCACCTGCGCCACACCGCCCTCCCCCGCCCCGGCTCGGACGAGCAGCTGAAGCGACTGTCCGCGCGCATCATGCAGCAGCACCTGGACCGCTCGCGGCCGCTCTGGGAGATGTGGCTGGTCGAGGGCCTCGAGGGCGACCGCTTCGCGGTCATCTCGAAGGTGCACCACTGCATGATCGATGGCGTGTCCGGCGTGGACCTGATGAAGGTCCTCATGAGCGCGACGCCCGAGCAGGCGATTCCGGAGGAGCCCGAGTACATCCCCCGCCCCGCGCCCTCCGGACTGGGCCTGCTCCGGGACGAGATCGCGCGGCGCGTTCGCCTCCCGTTCCAGGCGGTGAGCGACATGCGCAAGCTCGTGAACGAAGCGGTGGACGTGCGGCGCGAGTTGGCCGTCCGCGCGCGGGCCGTGGCGGCCACTCTGGGACAGTCGCTGCGCCGCGCCTCGCCGACGCCGCTCAATCGCGAGATCGGACCCCACCGCCGCTTCGACTGGCTGTCCATGGACCTGGCAGAGCTGAAGGCGGTGCGTCGCGCCCTGGGCGGCTCGCTCAACGACGTGGTGCTGACCGTGGTCTCGGGCGCGGTCCGCAGATTCCTCGAGCGGCGCTCGGTGAACCTCGCCGAGCTCGACTTCCGCGTGATGACCCCGGTGAGCATCCGCTCCGACGACGAGCGCGGGGCCATGGGCAACCGGGTCTCGGCCTGGGTCGTCCCGCTGCCCATCGACGAGGCGGATCCGCTGGTGCGCCTGGAGCGCATCAGCAAGCACACTGCGGAGCTCAAGGAATCGAAGCAGGCGATCGGCGCCGACATCCTGACCCAGGCGGCGGAGTGGAGCTCCTCGACGCTCTTCGCGCTGGGCGCCCGCAACGTCACCCGGCTGCTGCCGTTCAACATGGTGGTGACCAACGTGCCCGGGCCCCAGGTGCCGCTCTACACGCTCGGGGCCCAGATGACCGAGTCCTACCCGCACGTGCCGCTGATGGACAACCTCGGGCTTGGCGTCGCGCTGATGAGCTACAACGGCAAGATCTGCTGGGGCTTCAACGCCGACTACGATCTCCTGCCCGACCTCCACGACTTCGTCCTGGCCATCGAGGATGCGTTCGAGGAGCTCCAGGCGCTGGCGGAGGCGAAGGGCTAGAGGAGCCGCGAGGCGGGGAACCGACCCCTTCAGCCGGTTCACAGCGACGGGGTTCTGATCCATAATGGGGGATCAACCGGTTCGGGTCGACCATGCGTTGGTACTTCGCGCCCGAGTACGACTACGGTCGCAATCTTCCGCAGCACCAGGCGGTCCACGGATTCATTCTGGACAAGCCGTCCCGGATCCGCCGCCACCTGATCACGGCCGATGTCGCCAACGAGTCCGATTTCGAGAGGCCGGCTCCGGTCGACGAGGCGGAGGTGTCCGAGGTCCACGAGCCCGGCGTCGTGTTCGATCTGCGCGACGCCTACGCCATCTCGCGGGCGGTGGAGTTCGACGCCCTCGCGCTGCTTCCCGCGGAGACGGTCTGGGAGGCCGTGGTGTCGCCCCAGCTCCATGCGTGCGGAGGCACCTGCGACGGGTTGCGCGCCGCAGCCGACGGGGAGTGGGCGATCAATCTCTCCGGCGGCTTCCACCACGCGCGGCCGGACCTCGCCCACGGCTCCTGCCTGGTCAACGACCTGGCGCTGGCGGTCGCACGGCTCGAGCGCGAAGGCGCGATGCGACCGATCCTCGTGGTGGATCTGGACCTGCACCAGGGCGACGGCAACGCGACGTTCTTCGCCAAGGACGACCGGGTCTTCACCTTCTCCATGCACGAGCAGGCGGCCTTCCCCGTGCCCAAGATGCAGAGCGATCTGGACGTGGGCCTGCCGCAGAAGACCGGCGACGACGACTACCTCGAGCGGCTGGAGCTGGCCCTGGCGGAGATCGACGAGCGCTTCACGCCCGAGGTGGTGGTGTACGTGGCGGGCTCCGATCCGTTCGAGCACGACCCGTTGGGCTCGCTCCAGCTCAGTCTCGAGGGCTTGACCGAACGCGACCGGCGGGTCGCCCGCTACGCCGCCAAGCACGACTGCGGCCTGGTGGTGCTCCCGGCGGGAGGCTACTCGGATCAGAGCGCGGCCCTGACGGCCGCCGGCTTCGCCGAGATCGCGGCCGTGGCGAACGAGGCCCGCGGAGGGTGATCGCGCCCACAGGGGACGACGCGGTGGACACCGCTAGAGTGGGAACATGCGCCGCTTCCTCCTGACAGCGCTCGTCGGCGTGCTGGCGGTGGGGCTGCTGCCCCCTCTGGCAGCGGCGCTGTTCGGCTGGGGTCCGGACCCGTCGCACCTCCCGCCCCACGGCAAGACGGTTTCGATCGAGGATGGCCGCAGCCTCCATTTGAAGGAGGTCGGCGACGGCACGCCCGTCGTGCTCGTGCACGGACTGCCGTCGAACGCGGCCGACTGGGTCGACCTGCCCGACCGGCTGGCGGCCCTGGGACCCTACCGGGTGATCGCCTACGACCGCGTCGGCTACGGCTACTCGAGCCGGGAAGAGGCCGCGGACGGCGGCTACACCTACGCCTCCAACGCCCGTGAGCTGGCCGCGCTGCTCGACGCCCTCGAGATCGAGCAGGCCGTGCTCGTGGGCTGGTCGTACGGCGGCGGCGTGGTGATGACCCTGGCGAGCGAAGCGCCCGAGCGGGTCAGCCACCTGGTGCTGGTCGCGTCGGTCGGTCCCGCGATGCCCGACGATCCTCAGGACGTCGCGGACCGGATCCTGGCCTCCCCGTTCGCGGTTCCCCTCTTCCAGTGGGTCGGGTCCATCCCGCCGCTCTCGCGGGCGATGACCGGGGCCACGCTCCGCCAGGCCTTCGCCCGGGAGCGGGACATTCCCGAGGGCTTCGTCGACTACACGCGCGCGCTGCTCGGGCTCCCCGGCACCCTGCGCGCATTCTCGTTGGAGGCCCAGGGCCAGGACGTGGGCAGCCTGAAGCCCGAGGCGCTGCACATGCCGTCCCTGGTCATCCACGGCGCCGACGACTTCCTGATCCCGTACGACGTGGCCGAGGACCTCCACCGCCGGCTTCCCAGCTCGGACTTCGTCACGGTGCTCTCGGGCAGCCACATGTTGCCCGTGACCCACGCGGACCTGCTGGCCGAGAAGATCCACGACCTGGTGGGCGCCTATTGAGCTTCCTTGCCCACAACATCGGCGAGATGGAGGTCCGGGCCACATGAGCGCACCCCCCGTGCACGGCGACTGCGATCCCCGCTTCGCCGCCGTCGAGCGCGCCTTCCGCGAGAACTTCGCCTCCGAGGGAGACCGGGCCGAGGTCGGCGCGGCCGTCGCCGTCACCTGGAAGGGCGAGCCGGTCGTCGATCTCCACGGAGGCTTCGCGGACCAGGCGAAGACCCGCCCCTGGGAGCGTGACACCATTGTCAACGTGTTCTCCACGACCAAGGGGATGACCGCGCTGTGCGCGCACCGGCTGATCGAGAGCGGCGCCCTGGACCTCGATGCGCCGGTGGCCGACGTGTGGCCCGAGTTCGCCCAGGCCGGCAAGGCCGACATTCCCATCCGTCACCTGCTGAACCACCGGGCGGGACTTCCGGCCGTGAAGGAGCTGCTGCCGCCGGAGGCTCTCTACGACTCGGACGCGATGGCCTCGGCGCTGGCGGCCCAGGAGCCGTGGTGGAAGCCGGGAGAGAAGCACGGCTACCACGCGCTCACCTACGGCTGGCTGATCGGCGAGGTGGTCCGCCGGGTCGACGGTCGCAGCCTCGGCACCTACTTTCGCGAGGAGATCGCCGAGCCCCTCGAGGCCGACTTCTACATCGGCCTCGACGAGGCGCACTTCCCGCGCGTCGCCGAGATGAGTGCGATGGCCATGCCCGAGCCCGACGGCGAGGGCTAGAACCTCGCCGAGGCGTTGATGAAGGATCCCGAGGGAATGATGGCCCGGGCGTTCATGAACCCGCCCTCCATGGCGGCCGCGCCCAACAACGCGGCCTGGCGCGCGGCGGAGATCCCGGCGGCCAACGGCCACGGCACGGCCCGGGCCCTGGCCCGGGTGTACGGCGTGCTCGCGTCCGGCGGCAGCCGGGACGGCGTGAACCTGCTCTCACCCGACAGCATCGCGCGCTGCAGCGTCGAGGAGTCGTTCGGCGCCGACGCCGTCCTCCAGATCCAGACCCGGATCGGGCTCGGCTTCATGCTGAGCCAGGACCGACCCGGGGCAGCCTTCGGCCCGAACCCCCACACCTTCGGCCACCCCGGCGCCGGCGGCTCGGTGGGCTTCGCCGACCCCGACGCGCAGATCGGCTTCGGCTACGTGATGAACAGGATGGGTCCGCACATCCTGCTCGACCCCCGCGCGACGGCGCTGATCGACGCACTCTACTCGTCACTCGACTGACGTGGCCGAGGAGACCGTCACCCGGGCGCTGCACGATGGCGTGGCGCTACTCACGCTCCACCGTCCCCAGGCGAAGAACGCGTTCAACGCGGCACAGTGGGACGCCCTGCGCACTGCACTCGACGAGACCCGGGAGAACGAGGCGGTGGCCGCGGTCGTGGTCACCGGGGCCGGCTCGGCCTTCTCGGCGGGACAGGACCTGAAGGAGCTGGGCGGTCTGGACGGCGGATCGGGCGCCGCCTTCCCGCGCTTCATGCAGGCGCTGGTTCGCTTCGACAAGCCCCTGCTGGCGGCGATCAATGGCGTCGGTGTGGGGATCGGCGCCACCCTGCCCCTCCATTGCGACGTGGTCTACATGGCGGAGAGCGCGCGCCTGCGCTTCCCGTTCGCCTCGCTGGGACTGGTGCCCGAAGCTGCGAGCAGCTTGCTCCTCCAGCTCGCCATCGGACCGCGACGCGCGGCCGAGATCTTCTTCACCGCCGAGTGGATCGACGCGCAAGCCGCCCTCGAGCTGGGATTGGTGTCGCGCGTGCTGCCCGACGCGGAGCTCCTGGATGCCACCCTCGGCCGGGCGGCCGACATCGCGGCAAATCCCGTGGGCGCCCTGCGCGCCATCAAGCGCACCCTCCTGGCGAGCCGCGCGCCTGCAGTGCAGGCCGCGCTGGATTGCGAGATGGAGGGAATGAAGGCACAGGTGGGCACCCCCGAGCAGATCGAGGCGATCCAGGCCTTCTTCGAGAAGCGGCCGCCAAACTTTCGAAAGCTCCGCCCGTCGACCTGAACGCTCCGCGAACCGGCGAATCGAGTAGCATGCGGGTGCACCTTCACGGAGACCCCCCATTGCAGATCGGACTCACGAGCTCTGTTGCCGGCAACCCCAACGCCACCCTCGACGACATGGTCGCCGAGGCGAAGCGCATCGAGGAGCAGGGCTTCGCATTCATCTCGGTCCCCAACATCTTCGGGCTCGATGCCATCACCGCCCTCGCGGTGATCGGGCGCGAGACCGAGCGGATCGAGCTCGCTACCGGCGTGGTGCCGTCGCCGCCGAGGCACCCCCACGCCCTCGCCCAGCAGGCCCTCACCGCCCAGGCCGCGGCGAAGGGGCGCTTCGTGCTGGGGATCGGGCTCTCCCATCAGATCGTGATCGAGACCATGCTCGGGCTCTCGTATGCGAAGCCCGCGAAGCAGATGCGCGAGTACCTGCAAGTGCTGATGCCGCTGGTGCAGGGCAAGCCCGCCGCGTTCGAAGGCGATCTGTACCGGGTGAACGCGGGCCTCCAGGTCGCGGGCGCCGAGCCGGTGCCCGTGGTGGTAGCGGCGCTCGGCCCGCTGATGCTGAAGGTCGCGGGCCGCTTCGCCGACGGCACGGCCACCTGGATGACCGGCCTCCAGACCCTGGCCTCGCACACGGTGCCGACGATTCGCGCCGCCGCCGCGGAGGCCGGGCGTCCCGAGCCGCGCATCATCGGCGCGCTGCCCGTCGCTCTCATCAGCGATGTCGCCAAGGCGCGCGAGGTCGCCAACGAGTCCTTCCAGATCTACGGCACCCTCCCCTCGTACCGGGCCATGCTCGACCGCGAGGGCGCTGCGGGTCCGGGCGACGTGGCCCTGGTCGGCGACGAAGCGGCGCTGCGCAAAGCCCTGGGCCAGCTGCGTGACGCGGGTGTCACCCACTTCGCGGCCGCGCCCTTCAACCCAGAGCAAGGCGCGGCCCAACGCACCGTCGAGTTCCTGAAGAGCGAGCTCTAGCTCGCCGCCTCGACGGCTCCTTCAGTCGTCGGCACCTGGGGCAGGGCGCCCGATCTCGACGGGCCCCAGGAGGACCTCGGCGGAGCGCCGCATGCGCTCGCGCAGGGAGTCGCTCGCGTCGTCATAGAGCCAGTGGATGATCGTGCCATGGGACAGCGAGTCCATGGCGTACGCGAGGTCGCCGGGACTGTGATCCCGGCTGAGCTCACCGCGCTCCTGCCCTCGCGCGAGCAGCTTCGCGATCTGCTCGAGCGCCGCCTCGCGCGAGCGCTGGCCCGGACCGCCCTCGTCGAAGCCGAGCTGGAGCTTCGCGACCTCGCGGAAGACGCCCCGGTAGAAGCGCCGGGCCAGCTCGATGCCGGCCCCCATGGTGTCGAAGAGCTCCCGCACGAGATCCGGCGTCGAGCGCTCGGTGTCCGCCAGCGCGCTGTCCAGCATCTGCTCGTAGAAGACCAGGACGCCCTCGGTGATCGCCTCGACCAGGGCGTGCTTCGAGCCGAAGTGGTTGAAGACCGTCGCCCGGGCGACCCCCGCCCGATCCGCGATCTCGGCCATGGTGACCTCGTCGAAGCCCCGCTCGGCAAAGAGGTCGCGGGCGGCCTCGAGGATGCGCATCCCCTGATCTTCCCGATTCTTCTCGCGTTTTCCGGTCATCTGGAAGCCGAGTCCCTTGAACTTGGACCCGAGTCTAAGATAAGGTTGGACCAAAGTCCAGCCATTAGGCGCAGCGGTTTCCGGGCCACGGTTGTCTGACGCAGAAGGGGGAATCGATGAGCGGCGACGAGAAGCGGATCCCGACGGGCGCCATTGCCGTCTACGCCCTGCCCTCGGTCAGCATGGGCTTCATGAGCTCCTTGAT
>JAPUKG010000269.1 GCA_027295775.1 Pseudomonadota bacterium | reverse complement strand
CCGACGTCCTGGGTTATCCCCTCCGATACAAGGCGCTCGCTGATGCCGCCCGCTGCTACGCCACTGGTGGTGATCCCGATCGAGCGCTCCAGGCCTTCGAGCGCCTGCAGACGGAGGCGCCCAACGAGCGCATCGCCGAGCACATCGAGGGCCAGCTCTCCGAGCTGAAGATGGCTCGATCCCCCTGAGCTTCGCTCGCGTTGGGGGCCCCATAGGCGCTGTCTCTGGGCGGTCCACGGCGCTCGCTGCCAGGTTTCTGCTCTTTCCGATACGTCCGATAAGATAGATTATGTCAAGTAACGAAGGGATCGGCGCTGACCGTCAGGCTGGGCGCTTCCCTTCGCTTCCCAGGGAGTTAGGGGCCCTAGGCGCGGACGGCTTCCCAGGTCTGGGGCCGTGTGCTATAGCGGCCGCGATTTGGCTCGCGGAATGACCAAGCCGGTCCGTGCGATACAGGCTCGAATCGACCAGCTCCGGGAGCGGTTCGCTGCCCTTGGCCAGGCGCACGTGTTCGCAGCCTGGGATCGGCTCGATACCGCCGACCGCCAGGCGCTGCTAGACCAGGCTGCGGGGCTCGAGCCCCATCTCGAAGAGCTGCTGAAGGCCGAGCGCGACGCGGTGGCCGCCCTCTCCTCCGCCCGCTCCGACGTCCTCGAGCCGGTGGATGCGGTCGTCCTGCCCGAGCACGGCGGCGACCCGGCCCGCCGGGAGGCCGGCCGTACCCGCGGCGAGGCCATCCAGGCGGAGGGTCGGGTGGCGGCCTTCGTCGTCGCCGGAGGCCAGGGCACTCGGCTGGGCTACCCCGGGCCCAAGGGCGGCTTCCCGATCGGACCGGTCACGGACCGCTGCCTCTTCGAGCTTCTGGGCCTGAAGCTCCGTGGACTGTCCCGCCGCAGCGGCTGCCCGATCCCCTGGTATGTGATGACCAGCGAGGCCACGGACGCCGCGACCCGCGCCCTGTTCGAGAAGAGCGCCTACTTCGGTCTGCCGCCCGAGGACGTGTTCATCTTCCCCCAGGACATGGTCCCGGCCTTCGACTTCGACTCCCGCCTGCTGATGGCAACGCCGGGTCGCATCTTCGAGAGCCCGAACGGTCACGGCGGATCGCTCACCGCTCTCGATTCCTCGGGGGCCCTCCGGGACATGGAGCGCCGCGGGGTGGACACGATCTTCTACTACCAGGTGGACAACCCGCTGGTGAAGATTGCCGACCCGGTCTATCTCGGGCTTCACGACGAGGCCCGGGCCGAGATGTCGTGCAAGGTGATCCGCAAGCGCGATCCCGACGCCAAGTGGGGGGTCGTGGCCCGAATCAACGGCCGCATCGGCATCGTGGAGTACACCGAGCTCGACGACGAGCACCGGCACCTGCGGGACGCCGACGGCGAGCTCGTCTACTGGGCGGGGAGTCCGGCCATCCACATCCTGAGCACGGACTTCGTGCGGCGTGTCGCGGCCAACGCCTCCACCATCCTGCCCTTCCACGCGTCGCGCAAGGTGGTCCCCCACGTCGATTCCGACGGTCGCGCCGTCCAGCCGACCGAACCCAACGGCATCAAGCTCGAGCGCTTCGTCTTCGACGCCTTGCCCGCCGCCGAGCGGGTCTGCATCGTCGAGGCGAGTGCGCCCGAAGAGTTCTCCCCCGTCAAGAACGCGGAGGGTCCGGAATCCCCGGCGATGGCGAGGTGCGATCTGATGGCGGTCTACCGGCGCTGGCTCGAGGCTGCGGGCCTCGAGCTGCCGGAGGATCGGCTCGTCGAGATCGATCACTCGCGCATCGACGGACCTGAAGAGGCCGCCGCGGTCGGGCTGAAAAGTCTGGCCGAGGCAAGCGACTTCATCCGAGTCGCACCGGGAACGAGAGCATGAGTCCTGCCAAGAAGAAGACGGCCCGAAAGAAGTCCGCCAAGGCCCGACCGGCGCGCGCGCGCAAGAAGGCGGCCGCGAAGGCCCGGCCGAAGAAGAAGGCCTCGGCCAGGAAGAAGGTGGCGAAGAAGAAGCCGGTCAAGAAGAGACCGGCCAAGAAGAAGCCCGTCCGCAAGACGGCGCCGGCGAAGAAGGCGCCTGCCCGCCAGCGCGCCACCGACGCGGCGGCGAAGAAGGCCGCGACGCGCAAGGCGCCCGCCGTTCGCAAGGCGGTCCGCCCCGTGAAGACGAGGGCGGTGAAGTCGGGTGGCGCTCTGGCGCCGGCCTCGACCGACGCGCCGCTGTCCCCGCTCGGCGTCAAGTACGTGTGCTTCGAGTGCGAGGCCAAGTTCTACGATCTGAACCGCCCGGAGCCGATCTGTCCGAAGTGCGGAGTCGATCAGCGCCAGCAGCCCAAGAAGGCCCGGCCCAAGGCCGCCGGCAAGAAGAAGAGACGACGCCCGAGCGTTCGGCCGATGGCCCCCCTTCTGGACGACGATGATGACGCCCCCGCCAGCGCCTTCGACGACGCGACGACCCGGGCCCGCGCGGGCGACCAGCTCTTCGACGACGCAGCAGCCGTCGAGTCCGAGGACGAGGACGAGACCTAGGCTCCCCACCTGCGGGGCGCCCGCTTTCGCAGGCCTGCGGCCGGCACGCGCTAGCTGCCGATCAGGCGGCTCCAGTGGAGCTGCAGGCCGTCCGACTCGAGGCGGTTGCGGTAATCGAGCTCCTGCTCGACCTCGCGCAGCCGGGCCTCGCGCTGCCCGAGGTCGCCGTTGAGCTCGCGGATCCGCGCGCTCGAGCGCTGGATCCGCTCGAACTCCTGGACCCGTTCGCTCAGGAAGTTCCGGTGCTGGGCCTCCGACGTCTGGCGGCGCGCGCTGGCGGCGACCTGCTCGAGGGCCTCGATCTCGGCGCGGTAGCCCGCGGCCAGGCCCTCCAGGCCCTCGGTCGGGTAGCCGCTCAGCGGGCGATTGCCCTGCTCTTGCTCCTCGGCCTTCCAGTTGCGGTGATAGTTCCAGCTCCCGGCCGCGCCGAGCGCGAGCAGGAGCAGCAGCACGAGCCCGAGCTTCCCCGCCATGTCGATCTCCCCTTGGCGGCCGCTTCCCGGCCTTGCTGTCAGGGCTCCTTCCAGGCCTGAGGTCTCCGCGTGGCCAGAAAGTCACCGACTGCGTCCGCGGTCGGGAGTCCACCCTGTGCCCCCGGCGCCTCGCAGCTCATCGCCGCGACCGCGTTCGCCACGCGCAGAGCCCGCTCCGCGTGGTGGCCCCGCAGCAGCGACCAGATCAGCCCGGCATGGAACGCGTCGCCGGCGCCGGTCGTGTCCCGCGCCTCCACCGGGAAGGCGGGACTCTCGAAGTCGCGGCCACTGCTCGACCCGATGGCACCGAGTTCTCCCAGCGTCACCACCGCGAGCCGCGCACCCCGGCTTGCGAGCGCCCGGAGCCCGTCTCGAACCGAGCCCGTTTCCCCCCACTCTTCGGCGAATCGGCGGCTGACAATAGGGAAATCCGCCAGCTCGACGAGGGCCTCGGCGCCGGGCCAGCTGCGCTCGGCGTCCAGCACCACCGGGATACCGGCCTCCCGGGCGATGTGGGCCGCCGCCATGGCGGCCTTCGGGTCGCGCGCGTCCAGGTGGAGCACCCGGGCCCCGAGGATGCGCTCCCGCTCGCGCTCGATGCGCGCGGGGTCGAGCGCCAGGCGCGGATCCCGGTGGCCCAGCACTGTCCGCTCGCCGCTGGCTCGGTGCACCAGGATGATCGCCAATCGGGTCTCGGCGCCGGCCACCCGGGCGACACCCGACAGGTCGACGCCCGCCTCTCGCAGCGGCGCCAAGACGACCTCGGCCGCATCGTCCCCTCCCACGCCGCCCACGATGCCGGCGCGCAGGCCGAGCCGCGCGCAGGCCAGCACGGTCGTTGCCACCTGCCCGCCGGGCCGGCGCGCGTAGCCCAGAAGCTGGATTCCCGCGCCCGTGCGCGGCATCTCCTCCAGGACGCACACGTGGTCGAGCGAGATCTCGCCGATCCCTAGGACGTCGCGGTCGCACGCACGCCAAGGCTGGGACCAGAGCGCGCCCTGCTCGTCGCCAGACCTGGATCCGCTCATGAGGTCAGTAGAGCACCTGGTAGGCGTGGAGGCTGCGCAGCACCCGCTTCACGTAGCCGCGGGTCTGCTCGTACGGAATCGCCTCGACCCATTCGTCGTCGTCGCGCTGGCCCTCGGCGGCGATCCAGCGGCCCACGGCAGTGGGACCGGCGTTGTAGCTGGCCACGGCGGCCGCTAGCCGCCCGTGGAAGCGGCGCGAGAGCTCGCCCAGGTAGTGGGTGCCGAGACCGATGTTGGTGCGCGGCTCGAAGAGCTGGTCCGTCGAGAAGTCGCTGTTGCCGAGATCTCGGGCCAGGCGCTCGCCGGTGGTCCCCATGATCTGGAGTAGACCCCGTGCACCCGAGATGGAGACGACCTCCGGCCGGTAGCCGCTCTCCTCGCGCATGATCGAGTAGACGAGCTCCGGGGCCACACCGTCTCCCGCTGCGGCGTCGATCACCAGCTCGGCGTACGCGGCCGGCCACGCGTGCCACCACAGCTCCTCCAGGTTGGGCCGCGGGCCGCGGGCCAGGACCTCGGTGTAGGCGTCGACGACGATGCGCTGGGCGCCGTAGTAGTTGCCGCCGTCCGCGAACAGCGACGCCACCTCGAGACGCTCGGGGAGCGAGCGCGCTCGCAGGGCCACGCGCTGGGTCTCTTCGATGGCCTCCTCGACCATTCCCGCCTCGAGCAGGATACGCGGGCGCGCCAGCTCGTGGGGCGCCAGCCGCGACTTGCCGGGATCGAGCGGGGGTGGGGCCGTCGGCGCTGCCGCGGGACGGCCGTCGATGGCGGCCTGGCTGCGGGCGCGCCAGCCGTAGTAGGACAGCGGGAACTCGCCGGCGATGGCCGCCAGCTCCGCGCCGGCGCGCTCGTCGCCCTCGCGGTCGAGGGCGCGGGCGCGCCAGTAGCGCGGGCGCAGGCGCGAGATCGCATCACCGTCGCCGTCGATCAACGTGGCGAAGTGGGTGGCGGCGTCGGTATAGCGTCCCTCGCGGTAGGCGCCCCAGCCGAGCCTCCAGCGCGCCGCATTCGCCAGACCGAGGCTGGCACGGGTGGCCGCTACCTGTCGGAAGTGCTCGCGCGCCTCGGCCGCCTGGCCGCGGTCGTCGAGCAGGAGCCCGGCCAGGTAGAGCGCGCGCGAGCCGAGGGCGCCCCGCGACCGCGCGGCCAGGGCCTCGAACTCCTTCACCGCAGCGGGGACGTCGTCTGCGCGGGCCACGGACCGGGCGTGCCAGAGCGGGACGTCGTCTTCCTGCGGAAGCGCCGCGAAGCCCTCGACCGCCTCGGGATAGCGGCGCATGCGGAAGAGCGTGTGCGCCCGCTGCTTCTGGGTTCGCTGCGTCTCGGCCTCGCCGAGGTCGCCGGCCAGGGCCCGGTCGTAGGCCGCCAGCGCCTCTTCGTTGCGGCGCTTGCGGAAGAGCCGGTCGCCGCGCCGTCGCCAGTCGGAGGCGCTTCGGAGGGGCTCCTCTCCCGCTGTCTCGAGTGCGGCCTCGATCCGCTCCAGGTGCGCCGCGGCGGCGCCGCCCTGCTCTGTCGTCGGGTGCGACGTCCACAGGGTCAGGAAGATCTGGCCCGCCTCTCGCGGCTGATCGGTCCGCTCGAGCGAGGCGGCGATGGACGCGTAGAGCCGCGCGCGCCGCTCGTCGTCTCGGGTCTCGTCGAGGGCGGCGCGCCAGGCCGAGCGCGCGCTCTCCTCGTCCTCGACGGCGGCTCGCGCGTCCCCGAGGAGCTCGTGGAAGTCGGCGCGGAGCGGCGACGCCGCATGGGCCTGGGCCGCCTCCAACATGATCCCGGCCGCTGCCGACGTCTCGCCCGCCTCGAGCAGGAGCCGTCCGCGCAGGAGGTCGGCGTGGTCGGCGATGATGGGATGGCGCTCGGCCACCTCGCCCAGGAGCTCCGCCGCCCCCTTCCAGTCTCCCTCGCCCAGCAGCGCTCGCGCCGCGCGCAGACCGGCTGCGGGGGCGAGATCCCCGTGGCCTGCGTCCCTCCCCGCGCTGGACCCGCCGGGCACGGCCAGCAGGAGCAGGCCGCTCAAGAGCGCCGTCATGGCCGCGGACAAGCCTGTCCTCTCCCCCATCGAGGCCAGTGTGCGGGAGGCACTCCGGCTGTCAATCTCCCGGGCATCGCGATGCCCCGGGTCGGGGCGTCGCGGCGCTCCCGGCCCTCGGTTAGCGTTCTCGCGCCTTGCGCGTCCTATCGACCATCGCCTTCTCGGCCGCCGACTTGAGGGGCACCCTCGGGCGGACCGCGCTCGGCCTCGCCGCGGCCGCTGCCCTCGGCCTCACCGGGCTCGCCTGCAGCGAGTTCGAGGCGCCCGAGCCTGTGGAGACCGCGCCTCCGGTGGCTGGAACCGAGCCCTCGGTGCCGGCGCCGGCCCCCCGGCCGGCGGTCCGCGGTCTCTGGGTCCTGTGCGAGGGAAGCCAGCGGGTCCTGGAAGACGCCGCCCGGGTGGAGGGCCTGGTGGCGGACGCCCGCGCGCTCGGCACCACCGACCTGCTCGTGCAGGTCTACCGTGGCGGTCGCGCCTGGTACGACGCGACCCTGGCGGATCCGGCGCCTTACCGGCAGATCCTCGCCAGCGTCGGACACGACACGTTGGCGGACCTGATCGAGCGCGCCCACGCCGCCGGGATCCGCGTGCACGCCTGGGTGAACGTGCTGTCGCTGAGCCACAACGTCGACGCGCCCCTTGTGCGCGACCTCGGCCCGGGCGCCGTGCACGTGGACCGCCGTGGACGCTCGCTCCTCTCCTATCCCGGTCTCGAGATGCCGGCGCCCGACGGCGACTGGTACCGGATGGGAACCCGGGGCGTGTACCTCGATCCGGCAGCGCCCGGGGTGTCCGAGCGGCTGGCCGCCACCTTCGCCGAGCTGGTCGCGCGCTACCCGGGTCTCGACGGGCTCCACCTCGACTACGTCCGCCATCCCGACGTGCTGCCCTTCGTGCCCGGCTCGCGCTTTGGTGTGGGCATGGACTTCGGCTACGGCGAGGGGAGCCGCCTGCGCTTCCAGCGCGAGACTGGACTGCGCGCGCCGGTCGAGGGCTCGATGGTGAACACCAACCGCTGGGACGAGTGGCGGCGACAGAAGGTGACCGACCTGGTGGCGCGGATCCGGAGCGAGGCGCAGGCCGCGCGCCCCGGACTGCTCCTGTCGGCGGCGGTGGCCAGCCACGTGGATCGCGCCTACCTGAGCCTGGCCCAGGACTGGAAGGGTTGGCTGGAAGCGGGTCTGATCGACGTCGCCGTGCCCATGGCCTACACGCTCGACGACCGGCTGTTCCGCTACCAGGTGGAGTCGTTCGCCTCGGGACCCGACGCCGATCGCATCTGGCCGGGCCTGGGCGTCTGGCTCTTCGCCGAGAATCCCGAGGGCGCCCTCGAGCAGCTCGAGATCCTGCGCGCCGCGGGCGCGGCCGGGGAGGCCCTCTTCTCGTACGACTCGATCGCCGACGCGCCCCGCCTCCTGGCCGCCCTCTCCGCCGGCCGTGCACCCGCCGCCGCGTCGGGGGTCGATCGGTCGGTACCGGCGCCCGCCACCGAGGGCGGGGACGGCGCCAGTGGGAGCTGAGCGCCTCGAGCTCGACAGCTTCGACTACGCGCTCCCGGCCGAGCGGATCGCTCAGCAGCCCACCCCGGAACGCGACGGCGCCCGGCTGGGCGTGCTCCGGCGGGACCGGCCGGAGACGGCGCTGATCGACGCGGCGATCCGCGATCTGCCCGACTGGCTGTCCCCGGGCGACCTGCTGGTGGTGAACGCGACCCGGGTGGTCCCGGCGCGACTGCGGGGCGCCAAGGCGAGCGGCGGCGCCGCGGAGGCGCTGTTGCTCGGGGCGGACGGCGAACGCGACGCCTGCTACCGGGCCCTGATCCGCAGCTCTGGGAAGCTGCGAGTCGGCTTGAAGTTCCGCTTCGGACCGCCTGCCGATGCTCTCGATTCCGAGATCGTGGAGCTCCTCGAGGACGGCGCGGTCGCGCTTCGCTTTGCGCCGGGCAGTGACCCCTACCGGGTCGGCGAGCCGCCGCTGCCGCCCTACATCCAGCGCCCGGAGCCCGCGCCCGACGACCGCGACCGCTACCAGACCGTCTTCGCCCGGGTGCCGGGTGCAGTGGCGGCGCCGACGGCGGGGCTTCACCTGAGCCCGCGGCTGCTGGCGGCACTCGAGACCCGCGGCGTGGAGCGCGCGGAGGTCGTGCTTCACGTGGGACCTGGCACCTTTCGCCCGGTCCGCTCCCGCGACGTCGCCCGCGGTCACCTCCACGCCGAGCACCCGGAGCCGTACGATGTGCCCGAGGCCTGCGCCGAGGCGGTGGCCCGCGCGCGCGCGCGCGGTGGGCGGGTCGTCGCGGTGGGCACCACCACCACCCGCGCCCTCGAGACCTGCGCCCTGCCCGGCCGCCGAGTGCGTGCGGGCACAGGGCGAACCGACCTCTTTCTGCGTCCGGGCTGCCACTTCCGGGTGGTCGATGCGCTCCTCACCAACTTCCACCTTCCCCGCTCTTCCCTGCTCATGCTGGTGGCCGCCTTTGCCGGCCGCGAGCGGGTGCTGTCCGCCTATGCCCGGGCCGCCGAGCGCGGCTACCGCTTCTACTCGTACGGCGATGCCATGCTCGTCCTGTGAACGCGGCCAGGGGAAGCCGAACGAAGGCGGGCGCCTGCCGGGCTGGGACGGCTTTCGGCTTCGAGGTCGTCTCCCGGGACGGGGCTGCGCGCCGGGGCCGGCTGGTGACGCCCCACGGCACCGTCGACACGCCCGCATTCATGAGCGTCGCCACCTTCGGCGCCGTCCGCGGCGTGTCCGCCGACGAGCTCGAGGCGCTGGGCGCCCAGATCCTGCTGGGCAACGCCTATCACCTCCACGAGCGGCCGGGCGAGGACGTGATCG
>JAPUKG010000268.1 GCA_027295775.1 Pseudomonadota bacterium | reverse complement strand
CACCCAACGCTTCGGCGTTCCCCTGGGCTATGGGGGACCCCACGCGGCCTATCTCGCCACCAAGGATGCCTACAAGCGCGCGGTGCCCGGACGCCTCGTGGGGGTCTCCGTCGACAGCCGGGGCACGACCGCCTACCGCATGGCCCTGCAGACCCGCGAGCAGCACATCCGGCGCGAAAAGGCCACGAGCAATATCTGCACGTCCCAGGCGCTGCTCGCGGTCATGGCCAGCATGTATGCCGTCTACCACGGTCCCGAGGGCCTCAAGACCATCGCCGAGCGGGTGCATCGCCTCACGGCGGTTTTTGGCGACGGCCTGTCCAGGCTCGGCTTCGCGCCGCTCACCCGGTCGTTCTTCGACACCCTCTTCGTGCGCACCGGCGACCGCACGGCCGCGATCCACGAAGCCGCCCGGAGCCACGGCATGAACCTGCGCGAGGTCGATGCGGAGACCATCGGCATTTCCCTGGATGAAACCACCAGACGGCAGGATGTCGAGACGCTCTGGGAGGTTTTCGCCGGCGAACGAGGCGCCGTCTTGACGGTCGCGGAGCTGGAGCCGGCCACCGACGACAAGCTGCCGCCGGGGCTCCGGCGCAGGGGCGACTTCCTGACCCATCCGGTCTTTCACAGGTACCGCTCCGAGACCGAGATGCTGCGCTATCTCCGCCTGCTCTCGGACAAGGACCTGGCGCTGGACCGGGCGATGATCCCCTTGGGGTCCTGCACCATGAAGCTGAACGCCACCACCGAGATGCTGCCCATCACCTGGGAGGCGTTCAGCGGCATCCATCCTTTCGCGCCGCTGGATCAGGCCGCGGGCTACCAAGAACTCATCTCCGAGCTCGAGCAGATGCTCTGCGCGGTGACCGGCTATGACGCCGTCTCCCTGCAGCCCAACGCCGGCTCGCAGGGCGAGTTCGCCGGCCTGCTGGCGATCAAGGCCTACCACGAATCCCGTGGCGAGGCGGAGCGCGACATCTGCCTGATCCCCAGCTCCGCCCATGGCACCAACCCGGCGTCGGCGCAGCTGGCGGGCCTGAAGGTGGTCGTGGTCGGCTGCGACGAGGCCGGCAACGTGGATGTCGGGGATTTGCGGGCCAAGGCCGAGCTGCATAGCGACAAGCTGGCGGCCCTCATGGCGACCTATCCCTCGACCCACGGGGTCTTCGAGGAAGCGATCACCGAGGTCTGCGATATCGTCCACCAGCACGGCGGACAGGTCTATATCGACGGCGCGAACATGAACGCGATGGTCGGCCTCTGCGCCCCCGGCAAATTCGGCGGCGACGTATCGCATCTCAACCTGCACAAGACCTTCTGCATTCCCCACGGCGGCGGCGGCCCGGGGATCGGTCCCATCGGCGTGGGCGCCCACCTGGCGCCGTTCCTGCCGGGGCACGCCGTGATCGACGCGCCGGGGGCGCCGAACAGGTCGGGTCCCGTCTCGGCGGCGCCCTGGGGCAGCGCCGGCATCCTGCCGATCACCTGGGCCTATATCACCCTGATGGGCCGCCGGGGCATGATGGAAGCTTCCCGCGCAGCCATCCTGAACGCCAACTACATGGCCAAGCGCCTGAGCGCGCATTATCCGATCCTCTATACGGGCGCGAAGGGAATGGTGGCGCACGAGTGCATCATCGACCTGCGGCCGATCAAGGACGCGGTGGGCATCGCCGTCGACGACGTGACCAAGCGGCTGATCGACTACGGCTTCCATGCGCCGACCATGTCCTTCCCGGTCGCCGGCACCCTGATGATCGAGCCCACGGAGAGCGAGTCCAAGGCGGAGCTGGACCGGTTCTGCGACGCGATGATCCAGATCCGCGAGGAGATCCGGGCCATCGAGGTGGGCGCCGCGGATTCCGAGGACAACCCCTTGAAGAACGCGCCCCACACGGCCGCGGCGCTGACGGCGGCCGACTGGAGCCACCCCTATTCGCGGGAACAGGCGGTCTATCCGGTGGCGGGGATGGCCGATTCGAAGTACTGGCCGCCGGTCGGCCGCGTCGACAACGGCTATGGCGACCGCCATCTGGTGTGTTCCTGCCCGCCGCTGTCGGTCTACCAGGACGTCGCCTAGGCCAGAGTGTGGGGCGTTCTGTGTGCGGGGCGTTCGTGTGCGGGGCGTTCGTGTGTAAGGAGTTCAGGTGATGTCCACGTCGTTGGTGTTGACCATGATCGGGACCGACCAGCCGGGCCTGGTCGAATCGCTGTCGAAGACGATCTCCGATCACAGGGGAAGCTGGATGGAGGCCCGCATGGCGCGCCTCGCCGGGAAATTCGCGGGCATCCTGCGCGTGGACGTCCCCGAATCCCGGGCCAACGCGCTGACCGCGGCCCTGTTGGCCGAACACTCGCAAGGCATCAGCATCATCGTCGAGATAGCCCCCTCGGAAGAGTCCGCCGCGCCCTATCGGTCGCTCAGCCTCGATCTCATCGGTCAGGACCGCCCGGGCATCGTGCGCGAGGTCTCCCAGGCGCTGGCGCGGGCGAGGGCGAACATCGACGAGCTGGAGACCGAGGTGGTCGACGCCTCCATGTCCGGCGAGACGCTGTTCCAGGCCTCGGTCAAGCTGCGGGTTCCGGCCTCGGAGCCGATCGAGGCTCTGAGAGCCGTGCTCGAGGCGCTTGCCGACGAGCTGATGGTGGATATTTCGCTGGACGAAACGGGCTAGCCCGTGAATCTGGTACACTTCCGCGGGAACTTCCGGCGCGCGGCCGACCCGGGACTCGCAAGAGGGGGACCGTCATGCCCTTGAGCATTTTCGACCTGTTCAAAATCGGGATCGGGCCGTCGAGCTCCCACACCGTCGGTCCCATGCGAGCCGCCCGGCGCTTCGCGCGAGAGCTCGAGAGCTCCGGCTGCCTCGAGCTGACGACCGAGCTCCGCGTCGACCTGTATGGCTCCCTCGGTCTGACCGGCAAGGGACACGCCAGCGACCGGGCGGTCCTCCTCGGCCTCGAGGACGAGCGGCCCGAAGAGGTGGACACCGATGCGGTGGAAGGCCGCATCGCGGCGATGGCCGAGAGCGGGGTGGTCCGGCTCCTCGGTCGGCACCCGCTGCCCTTCCGGCGCGAGGACATCGTCTTCCACCGTCGTGAGACCCTCCCCGGCCACCCCAACGGGATGTGCTACGTCGCGGTCGCCGAGTCCGGGCAGCCGCTCCTCGAGCGCACCTACTACTCCATCGGCGGGGGCTTCGTCGTGGACGAGGACGCGGTGGCGGGCGATCGCCTGGTGGAAGACGACTCGACCCTGCCCTTCGCCTTCAGCACGGGCGAGGAGCTGCTCGCAGCCTGCCAGCGCACCGGACTCCGCGTCAGCGAGCTCATGCTGGAGAACGAGAGCTCCTGGCGCTCCCGCGAGGAAGTCCGAGCCGGGCTGCTCGGAATCTGGGGAGTGATGGAGGGCTCGGTGCAGCGAGGCTGCGAGGCGAGGGGTGAGCTCCCGGGCAAGCTGCAGATCCCGCGCCGGGCGCGGGCGCTGCGCGACAGGCTGATGCGCGACGACGATGCGGGGGGGGACCCCCTCGTC